>CAYNXT010000383.1:0-1501 GCA_964401235.1 uncultured Planctomycetales bacterium | reverse complement strand
CGCAGTAGCAGTTGCCGGCTTTGACCTGCGCCTTGATTTGCTCAGTAGCGGTGCTGCGCCCGGTTCGCTCGATCTCAGCGCGAATCTTCTCCGGCGTCCAGCCAAAACAGTAGCAAACGGGGACCGTGTCGTCTGGCTCTTTCAGTCCCACCCGAACAGCGAGGTCCTCCTTGCGAAACAGGACACGGCCTGGCAGGAAGTAGACAACCTCACACGTTGGCGTCGGACAGAAGCAGAACTCCTCCTCCTGGGTGGGAATCGCGGGGCGCCTTTCCGGTTTCAGTAGTGCTCCCAGCGTGAGGCGGGCGACTAACTTCCCCAACGCCCCACACTCAGGGCACGGTATCGGGCTGCATGCTCTCGGCGGATGCAGTTCGCAGCATCGCTCTTGGTCAGTCGTTGCCATGCGCTGCTCCTAGTGGTTCACTTGGGTAGCTCGCTTTGTACCCGCTCTTGTTAATAGTGGCAATCAACCCTTCGACCGTGACTTGCGCAGGGTCGTAGCTTACGGCTACTACCTTCTGGGTGACGTTCGCATCGGCGTTGGTGACTCCTGGGAGGCGCTTAAGGCTGGACTCAATCGTCAGTTCGCACGTCAAACACGTCATGCCATCAACAGGCAACACGACGCTTGCCAGCCCTTTGCTGGTTGGTGGAGTGGCGGTGGCAGTGCGTTGGCTGGCATAGGTGTACACGTTCAGGCCGACAAACGCGGCAACGATCACCGAAGCGGCACTCAGCACGGTCCGTGTGGACTTGCTCCGTGGCATCTCGCAGTGGCCTGCTCGGCAACGCCCTTGTTCCTTCACATAGCCCCGCCAGCCATAGGCCAGCAGCCCAATGGCCGCCATCAGGAACCACCAGTGAAACCGCCCCAAGGCCGCACCAATTCCCAAACTTCCCAACCCCAGAAGTACTAGCAGCAGAGGTGTAACGCAACACACCGAGGCTACCAGAGCCGAGAGCACACCGAGCTTGTCTGCTTTCATGGGTCAACGTCCTTTCGCAATGGGCTGTCGCTCAATGGTTGGACAGATAGCTTTGCCTCTGGGTTTGAAGTTCGGCGGACAGCCTGTGCGGATAGCCGCTGTAACCCGTCGCTCTATGAGACGCAAGTCGGCAATCTTCTGTTGGAGTTCCTTCAGCCGCCCCTTCAACAAGTGTTGCACATGCCCGCAGGGACAGCGGCCTCTGTCAGCCAGCTCCAAGATCTCCTTGATGTCCTCAAGCCGCAGGCCAAGATTCTGCGCCTTCTTGATGAACCGCAGACGGTCTACCGTCTCTTGTGGATACAGTCGGTACCCCGATGCGGTACGTGGAGGTTGAGGGAGCAGACCGACGTCTTCGTAGTAACGAATGGTTTTGATCGGCACGCCCGCGTGCCTCGCGATCGTCCCAATGAAGGTCTGCGTCATCGTACCCCTAGTATAAACCATCCAGTTAACTGGAGAGTCAAGGACAAAAATATACCACCCGGAAAAGAGGGTGGTCAAATCAGATC
>CAYNXT010000382.1:0-1507 GCA_964401235.1 uncultured Planctomycetales bacterium | reverse complement strand
AGAAGTTCCGGCTCTTCGACGGCGTCTTCGGGGCGAGCGACGAGGTCCTGGGCGCACTCGAATCCGGCATGGACATTGAGCGACGCATCGCCCAGGCGTACCAGACGTGTCGGAACGCGGACGAGATCAAGGCCGCCTTCGACCGGCTCCAGTCCGAACTGGACGAGCAGATTCAGGCGCGTATGACCCAAACCCGGCAGACCTTGTTGGAGAACTTCGATGAGGACGTAAGCGCCCGCCTGCGCGTGCACCGCGACCGGACGCTAGAGAGCCTGGGCGAGCGGGAACGCTGGCTGCTGGAACTCACGCGGACCGAGCTTGGTGGCCACGCCAGGTTCGAGCCCGATCGGCCCCGTTTTCAGTACACGGGGCCGCACGCGCGCGGAGGCTGGTATCACTTCGATTGGAAGGAGGCCGAGAAAAACGGCGATACCTTCTATCGGCAGGATCACCCTCTGGCCTCCCACGTCATCCAGCAGGCGATTACCCGCGAGCTGCCCACATCAGCGCTGCGCCTGGACTATGCGGCCCACGGCCAGGTGGTGAGCATCCTCAAGCCCTATGTGGGAGCCTCCGGCTGGCTGGGGCTCTCCAAGCTCACGGTCCAGTCCCTGGACACCGAAGAGTTCCTAATCTTCGCCGCCCGCGCAGACGACGGCCGTGCCCTCGATGACGAAACGTGCAGGAAGCTCATGCTTCTGCCTGCGGTCCAGGAAGGCTCGGCCAAGAACGCTGCACCCGACCTTTCCGCCCTCCGCGAGGCCGAGGTGAAGACTCGGCTCAAGCAGGTGGAAGAGCGCAACGGTCACTTCTTCGACGAGGAGGTTTTGAAGCTCGACCACTGGTCCGATGACCTCAAGCAGGGCCTTGAGCGCGAGATCAAGGAGCTTGACCGCCAGATTCGGGAGTGTCGCAAGACCTCCGCCCTGGCCGCCGCGCTCAAGGACAAGCTCGAAGCCCAGAAGGCGCTCAAGTCGCTGGAGGCCGAGCGCAACCGGAAGCGCCGAGAGCTCTTCGACGCGCAGGACGCCATCGATGCCCAGCGCGACGAACTCATCAAACAAATCGAGCAGCAACTGAGCCAGCGCCACTCCCTTACGCCAGTCTTCGTGTTCCGGTGGACGTTGGTATGATGCTGGCAGTGCCGAGAGGTCCTCACCCAGATGCCCTGACGTGGAGAGCGCCATGACGGAACCTATGATCATCTGTCCCAAGTGCAGGACGGAGATCAAGCTGACCGAATCGCTCTCCGCTCCGCTGATCGAGTCGACTCGTCGTGAATACGAGCAACGTTTGGCGCAAAAGGACGCCGACATCGCGAAGCGCGAAGAGGCGTTATCCAAGGCCCAGGAAACGCTCAACAGCCAGGTCGCCGAGAAACTGAAACAGGAACGCGCCAAGATCGCGGCTGAGGAATCGCGTAAGGTCAAGCTTGCGATGGGGACCGACCTCGAGCAGAAGACCAAGGAACTCGGCGAACTTCAGGAGGTGCTGAAACAGCGTGACG
>CAYNXT010000381.1:0-1514 GCA_964401235.1 uncultured Planctomycetales bacterium | reverse complement strand
CGAAGGCGAACTGGAAGCGCCGCGCAGAGCTCAACATGGCGTATGCGTTCTCCGCGTCCCAGAGTTTTGTTGAGGCGGCAAATGTTTTGACGGATGCCTTGGTGCAAAACGGCTTCAATAAGCAAGAGGCGAAAGAGCTCATTACACCGATGCCAGCCATCCAGCACGAGCTGTCGCTTGAAGGCACGGACGTTTTCATGGGGATGGTGACCGCAGAAGTATCCGAAGCTCCCCGGACGGAGGGGTTAGTCCGGGATCTCTCTGAGAAGGTGAAGTACGACGCAGGGACCGGCACGCTCACTTTCCAAGGGGTGATGGACGACGGAGAGCGTGAACAGTTGAAAGGCTGCTTTATAACCGAGGAAGGGAAGGCGGTGGTTGAGCGCGTGTACCGCAAATCCCGTGGGTTTCCATCGGAGGACACTGGCACACCTGCTGAACGCGGGGAACGATTAGCTGTTCCGGTCCTCGCGATCAAGCAAGGCGACTTGTTCGAGCCTGTGGATGAGACGCACTTCCTTGAAATGCCGTGGCGGTTATCCGAGTGCGACAGCCTCTTGTCAGAAGAAGAATTTCCCTCAAATCGATCCGAAGGTCAGCAGGGCGAGATCACCGTGACCGATCAGGGCCGCATCGAGGCGCGCTTTCTGGGCGACCTGCATCAGCAGATCACTTTCCTCGACTTCGATGAGCGATGGACTATTCCCGCCCTGGTCCACTGGTTGGACCGCACGATCTCGCACCGCGATATCACGCCCGAGGAATCGGGAGTGTTTTTGACGCGGCTCGTGCGGCAGCTCATTGAGCAGCGGGGCATCAACCTTGAGCGGTTGGTTCACGACAAGTACCGGCTTCGGGAGGCGGTGGCCGCTAAGATCGATGGCCATCGGCAGAAGGCGCATGTCTCGGCGTACCAAGCCCTCCTATTTTTAGATGGGGCAAGCGATGTGACGGTCACTCCAGAAATCTGTTTTTCCTTCGACCCATTGCTGTACCCCTACGGTACACTCTATCAAGGAGCTTACAGGTTCAAGAAGCATTACTATCCTCAGGTGGGAAATCTCGACGCAGAGGGCGAGGAGTTCGAGTGCGCGCAATTTCTGGACACGCTGCCCGAAGTGAAGTTTTGGGTTCGGAACATTGAGCGCCGTCCATCACACTCATTCTGGCTGCCCACTTCAAGCGACAAGTTCTATCCGGATTTTGTCTGTCTCCTCACCGATGGCCGGTTCCTCATCGTTGAATATAAGGGCGAGGATCGCTGGAGCAACGACGACTCCAAAGAGAAACGCGACATCGGCGGCCTCTGGGAAGTCCGCAGCTCCGGCCAGTGCCTCTTTGTCATGCCCAAAGGCAAACGGTTCGATGAGATTACTGCGAAGATCAAATCGGGACAAGTGGTGAAAGCATAGGTTAGGATAGAGGCATGGTTCGCGTTGAAGTGAAGCCGGAATTGATCCGTTGGGCGCGTGAGCGCGCCGGGATTGGTCTGGATGTGCTCACCAGACGATTTC
>CAYNXT010000380.1:0-1537 GCA_964401235.1 uncultured Planctomycetales bacterium | reverse complement strand
CGAGCGTGAACGCTTCGACGTCCTGGATCATGGGCCGGAACCGCAACCCGCGGCCATGCGCGTTGGCCGAAAGCGACCCGCCCATGCTCAACTCATCCGCTCCGGTCTGCTTTTGCACGATCGTCCACGCCGGTCCCGGACCGGGCTGTTGGGATTTGAGATACTCGATCAGCTTGGGCCAGCCGATGCCCGCCTCGACCCGCACAATACCCCGCTCACGGTCAAAGGACAGTACGTCGTCCATCTTGGACATGCTGATGTGCGTCGTCCCGCTCCCGAACTGCTGGCCCCCCATCGCGTGTCGGCCTCCCGACAAGCTGATGGTCTGACCTTCCTGCTTGGCCGCGCGAACCAGTTCCGCCAACTCATCCACCGATTGCGGCGAATGGACACTGGCTACCGTGGTGGGGTTCAAGCGCGAGTGGACATCGTTGAGTACGATTTCCCGCGCCGCCTTCTTCACTGCATGGCAGGCGCTGACAGTGAGTGCAACCACGGCGAGAAGGGGCCGATGCAACCCGTACCTTAACGCAGACTCTCCAACCGTCCCTACCACGGCCAAGACCGCCCCAATGAGCGATCCCAGTAATCCGAGTCCTCGCATTAGGCGCTTCATGGCCCGAGGTACTTGGTTCCGGCTGGAATTTTTGTGTCCTTTGGGACAAAGACTCCTGCCCCAACCACCGCCTTGTCGCCGATGTCCGCGCCAGGCAAAACGATCGCATTGAGCCCGATGATGGCTCCCCGGCCGATGCGCACCCGCTTCAAGACAAGGCCGCGTGCTTCTAGGGAATGCGCGATCACAGTCGCATGACCGCCGATGACGGCGTTATCTCCTATTTCGAGGAGCGAGAGGTCCGCGCAGAACTTCGAGTTGATCTGCACGTTCAACCCCAGCTTCGCCCCCATCAGCCGGTAGAACAACGCCGCGAACGGAGTCAGCAGCAGAAAATCTCCGAACAGGGTCCAGACGAGGAATTGCAGGGCATTCGAGATGTACCACCGCAGCATGCCCAACGACGCTAAGGGATACTCCCCCTCTTTCAGGTCGAGCCGGAAAACCCACCGCGTGAGCGCAGAAAGGATTATGAGGCAGAACCCAAAGAGGAAGTAGCCGGCCCCAACCGCGAACGATACCCAGAGCGTTTGCGGCCAGAGACCCATGCCGATTGTCATCGTCCATGCCGTCCGGACCAGCACGACAGCCGGGCACAACGCGAAACCCATCACCACGATCGCCACGGCATACAGGACGAGCGCCAGCAGCACACGGATAACAGTCAGCCACATGGCTACATACTATAACTTAGTCGGCCATTTACTAGGAACCATTTACTAGCAGCCACTTTGGAGATGAACCGGCTATTTTCAGAGGAAAACGGGCTCGGGTTCGGCTGGCTTTACCGGACGATGGCAGAAACGAGGATTCCGAAACTTCGCGACGCAAAACAATCGCGCATCTCTTGAGGTTTCCAAGAGATGAAAAAGCCCCGATTCATCGTCTGAACCGGGGCTTTTGGCCTCTCTGTTGCGGCCT
>CAYNXT010000379.1:0-1542 GCA_964401235.1 uncultured Planctomycetales bacterium | reverse complement strand
TTGGTCGCGAAGGAATTGCAGCAAAGAAAAACTACAGTTGCGGCGATCTCAAAAACGCTTCCCAAGAATGGCGCCTTGGTCGAATTTATCAAAATCGGGGACTACGATTTCGTGCAGGGCCAGTGGAAGCCATCCATGCGATACCTCGCTTTTGTCTTAACCGCTGTGGGTGATGTAACCCTGGTGGACTTGGGTGAGGCCAATGCTCTGGAGAGTCAGGTACAGCGCGTCTTACAGGACATCAAGGTCTCGATGCAGTCCCGAAACATCCAGATACTCAAGAAAGCCAAGGGAGCTCAGCCGAACCAACCGAGTATGCAATCTCTGAAAGATCTTTACGCGCAGGTGTGGGCACCACTGCAAAAGGCGCTTGGCGGCGCGGACAAGGTTGTCGTCAGCCCCGACGGCTTGTTGAACCTAGTCCCTTTTGCGGCCTTGATAGACGGAGATGGGCGCGCCTTGGTGGAGAACTATCGGCTGGCCTATGTCAGCAGTGGCCGGGAACTGATCGGTTCGGCAGGCGCACCGATTCAGCCGGACAGCGACCTTCTTCTGGTAGCCAATCCGGCTTTTGGCAAAAGAGTGCAGGGCTCTGGCAGCGCAGTGGTTTCAGTTCGGTCTCGCGATTTCCGGGGTTTTTTCGGTCCACTTCCTGGGACGGCACGTGAAGCTAAAGAGATTCCACCATTGGTGATGGGCAAGGGAAAGCAGAAACGTGTCTTGGAGGGGGCGGGCGCTATCGAAGGGGCAGTGAAGTCTTCACGCAGTCCGCGGATAATGCATCTTGCCACGCATGGCTTCTTTCTCCAAGACCAGAAGATTGACCCCTGTGGGGAAACGAGGGGCGTGACGGTGATAAAAAAGGCAACGCCTGAGGAAAAGGCCCTGTGCGAGAAGGCGAGGGGCGTGATGGTGGTGAAAAATGAGCAGTCCGCCCCACCCAAGCAGTATGAAAATCCTCTCGTTCGTTCCGGCCTCGCCTTTGCGGGGGCTAATCATGCCTCGGAGATTACCGAAGGCGACGACGGCATCCTGACTGCCTTAGAGATTACGGGCATGGACCTCTATGGGACGGAGTTGGTGGTGCTGTCAGCCTGTGACACCGGCGTTGGGGAGATCAAGACCGGCGAGGGAGTCTTTGGCCTGCGCCGTGCCTTTGCGCTCGCGGGAGCCAAGAATCTGCTGATGAGCCTCTGGCCGGTCAGCGATGAGATCACGGCGAAACAGATGAAAGCCTTTTACCAGAACTTGCAGAAACTGCCGCCCGCTGAGGCGTTGCGTCAGTCGCAGTTGGAGACAATCCGAGACCTGAAAGCGAAGAAAGGGATTGCCTCGCCCGCACTATGGGCCCCATTCATCCTCCAAGGGGGGCAAGCGTTGGGACAATAACTGTCGCCAGTGTTGCCGGGGAAGTCCCGACCGCGCAAGCCCACCAGATCCAAATAGATAAACTACGTATCCAAATGATCAGAGCCTTTATCGCCGTGGAGCTGGATGCCGCGCTGCGGAGCGGCATCGCCCGGACGCAAGACCACCTGAAAC
>CAYNXT010000378.1:0-1547 GCA_964401235.1 uncultured Planctomycetales bacterium | reverse complement strand
TACGCGGGGCGAATCATCGATGCCTTCGGCAATTATGTGGTCCGGGGCAACTATGTGGTGGGGGCCGTGGTGTTCTTGATCCTAACGGTGATCAACTTCATCGTGATCACTAAAGGGGCCGGGCGTATCGCGGAAGTCGCCGCTCGATTTACCTTGGACGCTCTGCCCGGCAAGCAGATGTCCATCGATGCCGAACTCAACGCCGGTCTTATCAAGGAGGACCAAGCACGCGCCCGGCGCTCGGCGTTGCAACAAGAAGCGGACTTTTACGGAGCCATGGACGGTGCCAGCAAATTCGTCCGCGGAGATGCGGTGGCGGCGGTGATCATCACCCTGATCAACGTGCTCGGTGGATTCGGGATCGGCGTGGTCCAAAAAGGCATGACTATTGAAGCGGCGCTACAGCGGTACACCATCCTTTCGATCGGTGACGGATTGGTCTCGCAGATACCCGCGTTGGTGACCTCGACGGCCGCGGGCATCTTGGTGACTCGGGCGGCTTCCAAGGAAAACCTCGGCCACAGCCTGACGCGCCAGATGTTCTTCTACCCGCGCGTCCTGGGAATCTTGTCGGTGGCGCTGTTTGTCATGGCGATTGTGCCCGGGCTGCCCATGTTGCCCTTCATGGTTTTATCGGTTGTCTTCGGGTCGATGTATTATGTTTTGAAGAAAAGCGGATTGGCTGACCGGCCCGAGACCGCCGCGGGCGGAGCCGCTGCGGGAATGCAGCTTGCGGAAGAGATTGGCGGCAAGCCCGGCGCGCAGGCCCCAGGACGGCCTGGCGCCGGCGAAAAGCTCGAAAGCTTGCTGACGGTGGACACATTGCAGATTGAGTTGGGTTATGGCTTGGTCGCGCTGGCCGACGTCCGCAAAGGCGGCGATCTGCTGGAGCGGGTGACCGGAGTGCGGCGAAACTTCGTTCAGGAAACCGGGTTCATCATTCCGCCGATCCGGCTGCGGGACAATCTTCAACTTGGCCCCAACGAATATCGGTTTCTGCTGCGAGGGCATCTTATAGCCAGCGGCGAGATCATGCCGGGCCACTTGCTGGCGATGAACGCCAGCAACAGCAAGACGATGATTCCCGGGATGCCCACGACCGAACCCGTCTTCGGTCTGCCGGCCATCTGGATCAAGGAAGTGGATCGTCGGAACGCGGAAATCGCGGGCTACACGATCGTGGATCCGGCATCCGTTTTGGTGACGCACTTGGGCGAGACCATTAAGCGAAGCTGCCACTTGATCTTGAGCCGCCAGGACGTTCAGGTTCTGTTGGAGAATCTGAAACAGAGCAATCCCGCGTTGGTGAATGAACTTGTGCCGGGATTGCTCAACACGGGCCAAGTACAGCGCATCTTGCAGAATCTGCTGGCGGAAGGGATTTCGATTCGCAATCTGGTCGGCGTTCTGGAGCGCGTCGCCGATTACGCCAGTCTCACGAAGAATCCGGATGAATTATCCGAACAAGCGCGGCGCGCCTTGGGGCCGCAAATCGTCAAACAGTACCAAGCCGAGCAAGGAGCTATCCAGGCTGTGAGCATGGACCC
>CAYNXT010000377.1:0-1555 GCA_964401235.1 uncultured Planctomycetales bacterium | reverse complement strand
GCCGTGAACATTCGGCTACCACTCATAGGGCGTTTAACGGTTGACGAGGACGCAGAAAGCTAGGCCATCCGGGTGTTGGATGTCCCGGTCTAGATGCCAAGCCCCGCCGTAAGGCGGGGGGATGCAAATAGGGAGGTGAGGCTACGGCCGAGCCAAACTGGTTCATGCTACACTGCCTAGAAAAATCGTTGATCGAAGTTCTATGGGTGCCCGTACCGCAATCCGACACAGGTAGGCAAGGAGAAAATCCTAAGGCGTTCGAGAGAACCCCCGTTAAGGAACTCGGCAAACTCGCCCCGTAACTTCGGGACAAGGGGTGCCCCGCCTGGTGCAAGCTGGGTGGGGCCACAGTAAAGAGGGTCAGCTGACTGTTTAGCAAAAACACAGGTCACTGCGAACTCCATACGAGGAGGTATAGTGACTGACACCTGCCCAATGCTGGAAGGTCAAGGGGAGGCGTCATCCCGCCGCAAGGCGAGGAGAAGCGTCGAACTCAAGCCCCAGTGAATGGCGGCCGTAACTATAACGGTCCTAAGGTAGGAATCGCTGCCTTAGTAAAATCTGGCTATATGCTGGAACATCCCGTGTATCTGACGGTACTCGGTCGCAAGCAACAAGCGACCAGTAAGAATTCGAGCAGTGGGGATTATCAGCAGGCAACCTGCGCAAGCAGAGAGTCCTCAGAGACTATACGCCAGACATCTCATCGCAAGTGAGAGATGAAGATATAGTCCCGTCTGCATGGCGACATGCAGAGGTGGAATCCACCTGCTCAGCTGCACGTAAGACCGCTGAGTAAGACTTCAAGCGAAATTCCTTGTCGGGTAAGCAAATGCAAGCCCGTACCGGCTGATAACGGTGAAGTCCTCGCCGGAGTCGTGCAAGGACACGACGTTGATGGCAGGGTAATATCGTGGGAAGTCCACGCAGATTCGTGGACCCCGTAACGACTGAACCTTGGAACTACAGATAAGACAAGGGGAGATGGTCGCGACGTTCCAACTCTACCGCGCTCATCACACGCCGGGATCGTTTTCCGAGGAGGGAGGGTGGATATTGGGTTGTATCTGACCGGATATGCTGATGGCGAAGGATGTTTCTGTATCTCCTTCAATAAAAGCCATCGACATAAATTTGGTTGGGAAATTCGACCAAGTTTCTCCGTCAGCCAGAATGGCGACCGAGCAGAGGTCTTAGTGCTGTTTCGGAAGCGATTTGGTTGCGGCAGTATTCGGCCTGATCGATCTGATAAAACCCTGAAGTACGAAACACGCTGCATCACTGACTTAGTGGAGCGAGTCATCCCTCACTTTGAGCGCTATCCATTGCTCTCAAGTAAACGTGAGGATTTTGGACGGTTCGCTCAGATTTGTCGGATGATGTGCGAGGGCAAGCATCTCACGAAAGATGGTTTTGAGATGATTGTTCAGCTTGCCTCTAGAGTGAATGGAGGCAAGCGAAAGTTTCCGAGGGAAATGATTAAGCTATAGTC
The DNA here is from genome assembly GCA_964401235.1 of uncultured Planctomycetales bacterium. Taxonomy (GTDB): domain Bacteria; phylum Omnitrophota; class Gorgyraeia; order Aquiviventales; family Aquiviventaceae; genus CAYNXT01. The sequence continues at coordinate 63 of CAYNXT010000377.1, read as the reverse complement.
TACGCCTCATCGAAAGATGGGGACCAACGTGAAGTTCCGACGCGCACGAATGGTGTAACAAGC
>CAYNXT010000376.1:0-1560 GCA_964401235.1 uncultured Planctomycetales bacterium | reverse complement strand
AACGCCCGCAGTCACCGGCCGGAGCGCGAGCAACGCGAGCGCCCGGGCCGGTGTACTGCGTGGTTAGCCGATGATGGACACGATGCCACACTTGGGAGAATCGCAAATCCGTGGACCCTCGTGAAGGTGCAAGCCAAGCTTCGTTATGACCGCCGGAAAGATGTCGCCCAGCATCGCTTCAGCGACAGCGATTGCTTGCTGGGCGTCATCTCGCGATGCAGTTGCCGCTTGATGGACAACCATGTTCCGCTTGACCTGTAGGTCGTGCATCTCCTCCCACAGGGGTTTGGCTGCCGCAGACCGTCGGTGGACTTGAAGATCGACTCCGGTGTGGGTCGCCAGAATGCGCAGAAGAGCTTTGACCAGTTTCTCGTCTTTCGTGCTCACGACGAGGCGCACCAGTAGGTCGGCGGCGGCTTCGGTGTGGAACGCTCCGTGCAGGAGCGGGGTCAGCAGCGCCCCCCGCAGGCAGACTTCGGCAGCCATGATTGCGAAAACTAAAGCAGCACGAGGATGAGCAGCCAGGAGGTCGCTCGCTTCGCGCAGGGCTTCCTGAGCCTGCTGGGCAAGCACCGGCTGCTGCGCGTAGTACGCACGCAGCCGTGACGCCTTGAAATCGTCGACCACCTTGTCGTAGAGCTCTGCGTCATCCAACGCCTGCTCGCGGAAGTCTTTGTGGAGTTCGTCTATGAAGTCTATGAAGCGGTCGTACTCGGCGTCTTGCTCGTCGTATGACATGACGAATCCTATTGTCTGTCGGCTAACGCTCACGATCACCGGCCGAGTGCGAGCAACGCGAGCACTCGGTCCGGTGGATCGTGAAGTTAGCGAGCCGGCTCTTATGCATCTTCCCGGTTGCTCCGTTCAGGGAGGTGTCTGGCTACACTGGTCGCACAATGCGCTTGTCCGCAGCGACGACGGCTTCCCGAAGCGCCCTGAAATCCTCGGTGGGGATCCAAACGGTCAGAGGACCAACGGTCAGGCAAACGGCGCCAGCCGAGGGGCCCTCGATTGACGCACATCCCAAGGTTCGCGCCTGGCGGGCCGCGGACTCCGGGTCGAAACCCTCAACAAGGCGATGGAAGTCGCTCCAGTCCGAGTATTTGAACGTGAGCCAAGCGTAATAGTCGGGAGCCATCGCTCTGTTCAGATGCACGGAAACGCGGGAGCTGTTGGCATCCATGTGGACAGTGAAGAGCGGACTGTCCGCCAGTGTCTCCCAGCCCCAGAAGTAGAGTTCGTCGGGTGTGTCGGGCGCCATGTGGTGCCTCCTGAGCGAATCGGCCGATCGTTACCGCGACTCGACGCGGAACTTCCTTTGGCCGCGGCCATAGTAGTCCTCTTCGTGCCGACAGGAGGGATTCGTACACCGGATCACAAGCGGAGCGGCCGGCGCGTGGAGGGTTCGGCCCCCGGCTCGATCCTCATTGAAGAAGAGCGGGAAGCCGCAGCCGGCGCACTCGACGCCGTCGAACCACCTCTCCATTGGAGTCCTCACTTGTCTCGCTAGACATTATGACTTCCACGAGGTGAGGCTGACCTCCAGCACTCAACGCGGGT
>CAYNXT010000375.1:0-1563 GCA_964401235.1 uncultured Planctomycetales bacterium | reverse complement strand
AAACCCCTCAAATGAATCGGGGCGCCGAGATTTTCCGCCAGAGGCGGATGCGCCTCAGGCGCAGAACTCGGGGCGCCGAGATTTGAACTCGGGACCTCTTGCACCCCATGCAAGCGCTCTAGCCAAGCTGAGCCACGCCCCGTCAACACAACGACTTGTGAAAATCCATCCACCGACGAGAACTCCGACATTGCCCCGCTAAATCCAACTTGTCCAAGCGTTGCCTAGCATCACAAAATGGCGACCTGAGTTTGTACCCAGGGTAGAGCGTACTCATCTTGCACCGGCTCCGTTGAGTGGAGGAAGCTCGCCGTATTGCTTCTCATAGTACTTCAAGCACTCCCTCTCCAATTCCGATGCTTTCTCCCTTGTTTTCAACCGACGGCAACAATATTCGAGATGTTCCACCGAGATACGGCTTGATAAATTCCGCAAGAATCTTTTCGCTCCGCTGTGGGCACCCTGCCTCCCGCATGCCTTATCCCAGAATGTCCACAGCCGGGTGCAGAGCCCCGAACCGGGCCCTTGGCCTGTCATTCCTATATAGAGGATGCCCTCGGCATCTTTGCGTAACACCCTTGGAATGGGGACGGGCTTATCCCTGCCATTAACCCAACGAATGTAGTAAACACCTGGGGATTCGTCGCACTCGTTAAGATTTTGTTTGCTGAACCCTCTCCATTTCGCCCACATCAACCAATCTCCATAACTACTCGATCGCTTCCAGCGTCTTGCGAGCGTCACTCATAGTCGTGGGGTCCTTTACTGACACTCTGTAAGACATCGGTAACCGTGTCTCGGGAAACCGTCATCTGCACTGTGTACTGTTCGTACGCCCCAAACGTCCACGCGACCCAACCATCTCCTTGGGTATCCAAAACTACATGGTCTGGACGTCCTAACGTCTCCACCACGTCCGACACCGATTTGCCGACCCATCGCTGAGCAAGCTCACGGTGTTGCAAAGTGTCGTACAGATTTGACGTTTGTTGGGCCAACTGCCGACGCTGTTCCACCGTTCCGCACCCACTACCAAGGACAACCGCGAAGAACAGGGCACAAAACATCCATGCACCACCCAACCCGGTCATACCACTTATGGTCAGAGCGTGGCTTTCAGTGAGAAAACGCGGCGACCTGAATGGGTCGTCTGACCGAAAAGCTTCGGCGGTGCAGCTTGATCCGCTCGACCTCATGAAGTGTCTCGGCTGTCATGTAGCTCTCACCGCAGTGAGGGCAGTCAATAACAGGGACCTCCTCAATGAGCAAGAGATCTTTCCCTTTCCCATACGTCCTGGAGATCTCCCGAATCCGTGCCCCTTTCTTGCCGCAGTTATCGCATGTCATCTGTTCACCTTTGCCTAAAGTTCATAGGCCGTAATGATCACTAGCTTTCCGGTGACACCCAACTTGGCGACGATCTCGATCCGCCTGTTGTCCAGCGCATGACCAATCAGGCGATACTTCGACTCACCTGTGTCCCGGTCCTTCTGGCGTTCCTGAATGCTTCCCGTAAGAATCGCATGCTCCACATCAAATATACTGAATCCATCATCATCCATC
>CAYNXT010000374.1:0-1575 GCA_964401235.1 uncultured Planctomycetales bacterium | reverse complement strand
GATTGGCGAGCTGGATCGGGCCGATGCCAGCTACCTGCACAGCGTCTTACCCAAACACGCCTCAGGCGTCTATGTGCTACCCGCTCCCTATGCACCGGATGAGGCGGAGCTAGCCTCATCTCCCAAGATTGCGCGGATGCTCACGACCCTTTGCTCCATTTTTGACTTTGTGGTGGTAGATACCGGTAATGAGTTCACCGATGCTACCCTGCCGGCGCTCGACCTCGCCGACCATCTCTTGCTTGTGACGCTGCCGAACCTGCCTGCGGTGCGCAACACCAAGCGCACGCTTGAGCTCTTCGGACGGCTGAACTACGACTCGTCAAAAGTGGTGATCGTGGTCAACCGCTACGATGCCAAGGAGCAGCTCAGCCAAAAGACGATTGAGGAGGCGCTTGGGCGCCCGGTGCAGTGGACGATCCCCAACACCTATCTCACCGTTGCTCGCGCCATCAACCAGGGCACCGCAGTTCGCTTAATTCAACCCAAGGGCTCATTTTCTACCAACATGGATCAATTGGCCCTAACGCATGTCGGGGATCACAAGCAGAACCATCACAACGCACATCGACAGCAGCCCCTCGCAACAGGGTCCAACGGCGTCCGGGGTTTTTTAAAGAGGAGGTTTAGTCATGGGACTTCGTGACCGATTACAGCGCCCGTCAGGCAATGGCGAACGGGCCACAGCAGTTCTGGAGACGCCAGTGGCGGCACCCGCCGCTGCTGAGTCCATCCGGACGGATCATTCATATCAGCAGATCAAACACGCCACGCACCGGCATCTGATCGAGCAGCTTGATTCGGCTCGCGTCTCGATCGTGGATTCCCCGACGGCGCACCGGCAGATCCGCCAGTTGCTTGAGCGGCTGATTCAAGAGGACAATCCGCCGTTGAATCAGGAAGAGCGCAAGCAGCTTCTGGAAGATTTGATCTATGAGACCTTCGGGCTTGGGCCGCTTGAGCCGCTGCTGCGAGATGGGACGATTGACGATATCCTGGTGAATCGCCACGATGAAGTCTTCATTGAACGCTCCGGACGGCTGGAGCGGGTCCCGATTGTGTTTCGAGACGACGCGCACCTCTTGCAGGTCATCACTCGAATCGTCAATCGCGCCGGGCGCCGTCTTGATGAGTCTTCGCCCATGGTGGATGCGCGGCTGCCGGATGGCTCGCGTGTCAACGCCATCATTGGCCCCTTAGCCGTAGACGGACCAGCACTCTCCATCCGGCGGGTCAAGCAGACCCCTTGGAAAATGGAAGATCTGCTGCGGTTTGGCTCAACCAATGCGCTGATGGCCGCTATTTTGGAAGCCGCGGTGAAAGCCAAACTGAATATTCTTATCTCCGGAGGGTCGGGGTCAGGGAAGACCACCATGCTCAACGCCCTGGTGCAGTACATCCCGGCCTCTGAGCGACTGGTGTCCATTGAGGATACGGTCGAGTTGCAGTTGCAGGGATTCCACGTGGTGCGGCTTGAAACCCGGCCGCCAAATATTGAGCAAGAAGGCGAAGTGACCCAGCGCGATCTCTTGCGCAACGCGTTGCGTATGCGCCCAGACAGGATTCTCATCGGCG
>CAYNXT010000373.1:0-1578 GCA_964401235.1 uncultured Planctomycetales bacterium | reverse complement strand
ACCAAGGGGGGTCCAACCCACAAAAATGCCTCCGGCCGATTCGCGAGCGACTTATGCGGTCTCAGCCCGAAGGGCGCCCGGAGGCCGCATCGGCGCGAGCGAACGGCCGGGGGCACACACCAGGCGCAGCCACCTTGACGAACATGGCAGACGAGGCTAGAGTGGCGTCACGATGCCGATTACGCTGCTGCTGCACGGACATCACGTCCCGCCACAGGCTGGGGCGGCGGGCCAAGCTGGCCCCACGGTCCTGTACCAACCCTTTGGCCCCTGGTTAGTCCCTTGGCGATTTGGCTCGACTGAGGCCGAGTACCAAGCGCTACGAACCGGAGCCGGGCTCATCGATTATTCAACGCAAGCAGTGATCGAAGTCACCGGGGCGGATCGGGTCAGTTTTCTTCACAACTTGCTCTCCCAGGACTTAAAACAGCTCACACCGGGCCAGGCACGACCAGCCGCTCTCCTGACCCCGAACGGGAAGCTCATCGCGACCCTGCTGGTGTTTGCCCGTCCTGAATCCTTCTGGCTCTTGTGTGACGTCACGCACGCCCAAACACTCACTCAGACGCTCGATCGCTACCTCTTCTCTGAAGCGGTCACGCTCACCAACCACGAGCGAGCTAAGGCGGTCTTCGCTTGCGAGGGGTCAGAAATACCAGAGCGGCTGACACGCTGGAAGGATACTCAGCTTCATCTGATTCACCACTCCTTAATAGGCGGAAGAGGAATGTGGCTGATGGTGGATGCGGATCACGCGCAGCGGTTCTGGACGCACGGTGTTCAGCGTGGCACGTCGCTAGGATTCACACCGGTTGGATGGGAAGCGCTCAACATCGCCCGGATCGAAGCAGGCATTCCGTGGTTTGGCATCGATTTTGATGAATCAAACTTGCTGCCAGAGACCGGGCTAGAGACCATGCTCGCCAGCGACTCGAAAGGCTGCTATGTGGGCCAAGAAATCGTGGCCCGTCTGCAAACCTATGGCTCGGCGAATAAAAAACTTATGGGATTGCGTATTGAGAGTGAGGAGGTTCCTGCGGTCGACGATGTGGTGATGCGGAATGGCGAAGAGGTCGGACGTGTGACGAGTGCGTGTTATTCGCTGGAGAGAAAACACCCAATGGCGATTGCGATGATCAAGCGCGGCTCGTATGACGCGGGAACGCCGGTCGAACTCACGCACGGCAGTGAGCGTCTTGCAGCCGTCGTCACTCCTCTTGCCAATAGCGCACGAACTCCTGCAGGTGGGTAAGTGTCGAGAGATTGGGCATGCGATCGAGAAACACCTTGCCTGCTAGATGATCGCATTCATGCTGAATCACCCGAGCGAAAAATCCGTGCGCATGAAACTTCACTTTCTCTCCCTTGCGGTTGTAGGCTTCGACTTCCAATGATTCGGCGCGCGGCACCCTGCCCCGCAACTCGTTGACGCTTAAGCAGCCTTCCCAATCCTCAAGCTGTTTCTTGGACGCGTTGAGAATCTTCGGGTTGATCAACACCGTCAGCGGGATCGGCCCTTCGCCCGGATAGCGGCGGTTCGCATCCACCTCGATGACCGCGATTTGCTTCGACGTGTAA
>CAYNXT010000372.1:0-1579 GCA_964401235.1 uncultured Planctomycetales bacterium | reverse complement strand
GCATCAAGGTTAAGGCGTGCCTGATTATGGGGCTGACAGGCGAGCCGACGGACATACTGAACATCACCAAGAGAATTCTTGAAGAGGCACGGCCGGACTTCGTGAACCTGTCAACCTTCTGCCCATACCCGGGCTCGCCGATCGCCAACGACCCGGCGTCTTACGGCATTAAATTCATCGACAACGACTGGAGCAAGCACGCGCACCTGCTCTACCGCTACTCGGACGATGAGGACGTCGAGGGCTTGCCGTTCGAGTACGAACCGGTCAATCGCTGGGGCAAGACCTTTACGCGTGAGCAGATCCTCCACCACGTGAAAGAGCTGCAGCACTTCGTCAAAGACCGCGGCATGACGTATTGAGGGGCGGTTTCCAAGACTCATGCGCATTTTTTTCATCGCACCGGCCATTCCAGATCCGCAAGGGTCTGCCGCGTACGCGGTGGGGGGGCAATTACTGCAGGAGATCGCCCAGCGCGGCCACGATATTACCCTCCAGGTCATCTTTGCCTCGGCATTCCATGATGGCGCGATGACTGATCGGGAAACGGAACAAGTGCGCGATCTTCGGCAGCGCGGCATTCGTGTGCTGGCTCCGCTGCTTGAGTCGGCGTCTGGGGTGTTGCGGCAGGAGCTTGATGAGAGGATGCTCCATGCCAACGCAGACGTCGCGTTGCTCCATGCGACTCCGGAAGGGTTGGTCGCATCCTCTCGGATCCGTCGCATCCCCAAGGTGGCGTTTTACGGCACGCCGGATCATTGGCCGATGCAGGCCCGATTACGTCAACCCGCATTATTCGGGATTCCGGACCGGACAGCAAAGGAGAAACTCAATCTTACGGTCCAGCGGTTGGCCAACGCGCGGTTGCGGCGAAGACACCTCGCGATGATTCGCACATGCGCCTCAGTCCCAATTTCTGATGCGCGAGCCGCCACCTATTACACCGAGATGGGCCATCCGCGCGCATTCTATTTCCAAAATCTCGTACCCGATGTCGTCGGTGACCGGTGGGCATCCCTCAGGCAAACGTATGAAGTGGAACGACCCCTCACACTGATCGGGAACATCGGGAGATTGAGTGCGACCGGCACGACGTTTGGCCTGTATTACCTTGCGAAAGAAGTGGTCCCGGCGATCGAGCGACGCTTAGGGGATCGGCCATTTGAGGTGCATATCTGCGGCGGCGGGACGCCATATCCAGCAGTGGCTCGCTTGCTGCAACATCCCAAGATGAAGCTGCGAGGGTATGTGCCAGACCTGGTCCGTGAGATGTGCTCGACCCCGATCTTCTTGACCGTGAATAATAATAGCCCGGAGTTTCAGATTGGGCATACCCGAGTTTTGTACGCCTGGTCGCTCGGGGCTTGCGTCATCGCCCATGCGAACTACGCGGCCTGCATCCCAGAAGTCATGCACATGAAGAACGCGCTGTTAGGGCGGTCTGCGGAAGGGATCGCAGAGCTTGTGGCGTTAGCCGCTGATGATGCTCAGTTACGTCGCCGAATCGGCGAGGGTGGCAGAGCGACCTACGAGCACCACTAAAGGCCGCAGGTGGTGGTGCCGAAACTGTTCGCGCAGC
>CAYNXT010000371.1:0-1582 GCA_964401235.1 uncultured Planctomycetales bacterium | reverse complement strand
AAGCCTAAGGGTTCCTGGGGAAGGTTAATCCACCCAGGGTGAGTCGGTCCTAAGCCGAGGTCGAAAGGCGTAGGCGATGGACATGCCGTTAATATTCGGCAACCACTGGCAGGGCGTTTGACTCAGGACGAGGACGCAGGAAGCTAGGCCATCCGGGTGATGGATGTCCCGGTTCAGGCCTGTAGCCGCGCTGAAGAGGCGGGGTGAAGGGACTGGGGAGCTGAGGCCACGGCCGAAGCAAACTGGCTCAGGCTATGCTGCCAAGAAAACTCGTGCTGGGAAGTCCTGTCGGTGACCGTACCGGAATCCGACACAGGCAGGCAGGGAGAACATCCCAAGGCGTTCGAGAGAACCCTCGTTAAGGAACTCGGCAAACTCGCCCCGTAACTTCGGAAGAAGGGGTGGTCGCTGGGGTGTCAAAGCCCTGGTGACTCACAGTAAAGAGGGTCAGCCGACTGTTTAGCAAAAACACAGGTCTGTGCAAAGTCAACACGACGCCGTATACAGACTGACACCTGCCCAATGCTGGAAGGTCAACGGGAGGCGTTAGCCGCAAGGCGAAGCGCTGAACTCAAGCCCCAGTGAATGGCGGCCGTAACTATAAGACAGACCGTTGTAGTTACGTAAATAAATCTGGCTATATGCTGGAAACTCCCGCGTATCTGACGGTACTAACCTGGAGTGGTCAGTGGCTAGTGATTAGTGGTTAGTGAAAAACCGATCAGTGGGGACAATCAGCAGGAAACCGCAGCACATCGCGGGATCCTCAGAGACTAGACGCCAGACTCTAGTGCGCAGCGCTGGAGATGAGATAGTCCGACCTGCGTCGCAAGGCGCAGAGTGGGTAGTCAATCCCACCACCCGCAAGGGTCGTAACAGCACGAACGGTCCTAAGGTTGCGTCCTCGCTGCCTTAGAGAAATCTGGCTATATGCTGGAAAGCCCGGTGCATCTTAACGTACTACCGCCAGGTAGTAAGAATCGTTAAGTGCGGGTAATCAGCAGGCAACCTGCGCAAGCAGAGAGTCCTCAGAGGCCATACGCCAGACATCCATCCATTCCATGGATGAAGAGATGGTCCCATCTGCATGGCGACATGCAGCTAAGACGATTAGCGAAATTCCTTGTCGGGTAAGCAACCGCAAGCCCGTACCGGCTGATAACGGTGAAGCCCTCGTCGGAGTCGTGCGAGGAACACGATGATGAGGACAGGGTAATACCGTGGGAAGTCCCGCCTGTGGCGGGACCCCGTAACGACTGATTCCTACGATCGGTAGGATGAGATGGCGCACGTTGGCCATCACACGCCGGCTCTCCAGGATTGATCGGAGAGAAGCTATAGTCTGCGCCTGGGCGAAAGCCCGGGAGAACGCGAAGTTCCGACGCGCACGAATGGTGTAACGAGCTGACCGCTGTCTCAACGAGGGACTCGGCGAAATTGTGGTCGCAGTGAAGACGCTGCGTGCCCGCATGTAGACGAAAAGACCCTAGAACCTTTACTGCAACCTGTTATTGAGCATCTGGCAAGGCTGTGTAGGATAGGTGGGAGGCGTTGAGGCCCGGCTGCTAGGTCGGGCGGAGCC
>CAYNXT010000370.1:584-1585 GCA_964401235.1 uncultured Planctomycetales bacterium | reverse complement strand
GTCGGTACTCGGTGTACCCTTTCCATTGGGCGGTAATATTCCCCGCATTGCCGACCGGTGTCAGATGCACATCCGGCGCCCGTCCGAGCACATCACAGATTTCAAACGCACAGGTCTTCTGGCCCTCGATCCGGTGGGGGTTAATCGAATTGACTAAGGTGATGGGGTAGCGGCTGGCGAGCGACTTGGCCAGGGCTAAACACGTATCGAAATTCGCTTCAACGGCAGCCACCCTCGCTCCATGAATCAACGCTTGAGACAACTTCCCTAACGCGATAGCCCCACTGGGGATGAGCACCATCGAGCGCAAGCCTGCCCGTGCCGCATAGGCGCTGGCGGAGGCTGAGGTGTTCCCAGTTGACGCGCACAAGACCGCCATTGAGCGCGCCTCAGCTGCTTTAGAAATCGCCACTGTCATACCGCGATCCTTGAAAGATCCTGTCGGGTTCAACCCTTCGTATTTGAGATACACGCGGGCAAACAACCCCACACGCTTGCTCAGCGCCTGGCTGTGGATCAATGGGGTGTTGCCCTCGAGCAAGGTCACCACTGGGGTTTTTGAGGACACGGGCAGATACTGCCGGTATTGTTCAATGACCCCTTTCCATGTGGGATAGCACTTGCTCCGTACTCCGAACTCCTCACTCCGAACTCTCTTGCTCATGTTATTTCGTCCGAGGGGATTCTGTCCGGATCACGACAGCTGGTTGCTTCACAAATCCCAGGCGATTAATTTCTTGGAGGGCGTTGCGAACATTGGACTCCTTCGCCTCATGCGTCATCATCACAACAGGAACAATCCGTGCAGCCTTGCGCTCTTTCTGATGCACGCTGGCAATCGAAATGTGGTGATGTCCCAGCACCCCTGCCAGCTTGGCCAACACCCCAGGACGGTCCGTCACCATAAAGCGCATGTAGTAGCGTGTTTCAATATCACCTACCCGCAGCCGATGGATTCGCCGGCTGCCTCTCCACGTCAGGGGGACGTGGCGATGCTCGCC
>CAYNXT010000370.1:0-574 GCA_964401235.1 uncultured Planctomycetales bacterium | reverse complement strand
CACGATGTTGCGGGCGACGTCCACAATATCGGAGACCACCGAGCTGGTGGTGGGATTCTGTCCAGCCCCACGCCCGTAGTACAACTCTGATCCGACAAGATCACCATGGATATAGATGGCGTTATACACACCGTTCACATTGGCCAACAGATGACTTTTGGCCAACAGCGTAGGATGCACCCGGACCTCCAGATTATGTGCCTCCTGTTTGGCGATGGCGAGTAGTTTAATGCAATACCCCAACTCATCGGCATACTGGATATCCACCTGCGAGACATGGCTGATCCCTTCCACGTGCATATCCGCAGGTTTCACCTGCACACCGAATCCCAGCCACGTCAGGATGGCTAATTTGTGCGCCGCGTCGTGCCCGTCGATATCGAGTGCGGGATTCCGCTCGGCATACCCGTGGTGCTTGGCTTCGAACAACGCCTCATGGAAGCTGAGCCGCTTCTCTTTCATCTGCGTGAGGATATAGTTGCAGGTTCCATTGACAATTCCAAGAATAGTGTCCAGCTCATTGGCAATGAGTCCTTCACGGAGGATTTTGATGATGGGAATACCTCCTCCGACT
>CAYNXT010000369.1:1183-1587 GCA_964401235.1 uncultured Planctomycetales bacterium | reverse complement strand
GCTCCGGCCTGAACGTCTCGCCGTTGCGCTCCTCCCGCGAGCGCCTGGCCGGCGGTGGCACACCATCTGGCCCGGTCTCCTTCATGAGAGCGGCGGATGCCTCCGCCGGCGTCATCAAATCCGGCGGGAAGTGTTTCAAGCGAGGTACGTTGATTGCAATGCCACATGGGTGGAAGCCCATCGAGTCTCTTCAGGGGGGAGACGTCGTGTTGACTCACGACGGACCTCGTGCCGTAGCCGACTTCATGCCGAACGGATTGAAGCAGTGTTACAGAGTTCGCACACGCGAGGGCTATGAAGTCGAGGTGACGGAAGGACACAAGTTCGCTTACTGGAATAGCGCAGCAGGGTGTTTTGAGACAAAGCCGATCGAGCAATTCGAACCAGGCGACGCACTCTATCTC
>CAYNXT010000369.1:0-1173 GCA_964401235.1 uncultured Planctomycetales bacterium | reverse complement strand
GTCCTCGTCGAGCCCAGGGCATCTACCGCGATAACAGTGGCGAAGCGATCCATCTGACAATCCCAGAAGCAGCTGACCCGCCAAACGCAACTACGATAGTTGAGATGACTCTTCCAACCCAACTCAACGAAGAACTCGCCTATGTCCTCGGATTGATGTATGGCGACGGCGACGTGCGGGTGGAGCCTCCATACCGCGTCCGCGTGGCTTTTGGAAAAAACCAAGCCGACCAAGATGCTGCCGCTCGCTTCAGCGCGTACGCTCAGCGGTTGTTCGGGGAAGCTCCAATTCTGCTCGGAGATGAAACGGGTCATCAACATCTTGGTTTTACCCGCAAACGGCTGGTCGAGTTTTTAGTTGCCAATGGCTTGGCCAAGGGTAAGGCAGCGGCGCTGCATTTTCCACTGGTGCTGTTTCGGGCTCATCCTGAAGTGCGCGTGGCGTTCATTGCCGGTGTGATTGACGCTGATGGCACCTATCAGAAGCGGGGTGGGTGGTCAGTCTCTTCGATCGACCGGGAGTTTCTCGTGGAGCTACAACGCCTCCTCTTGAGTCTTGGGATTCCGTCGAAGATAAAACTCAGCCGCGACCGGGTTGGCTCGTGGCAACGGCTCTACAGACTGTCGATTGTGGGACACCGTTTTATCGAGCGGCTTGTCCGTGCTATCGCGCCCCATTCGTCCAAAGCACGGTTCTGCTATGAGGTGGCTGATGGTGCTGATAAAGGATGGGGCTACCGACCTTCGCTCTATTCTTCGCTAGTCGATCGAGTTGGACGACGGGGAGGGTACCGCGTTGTCGAACGAACGGTTGGAATCAACGAGACCACTGGATATGGGGCCTTGGTGAAGTTAGCGAGTCACTCTGATGTCGCCGTCGCAGAGTATGCCCAAGAATTGAGCCAGTGTGTCCAGGTCACGTTGGAATCGGTGGAACCGACAGTCGTTGCAGAAACCTACGATATCGAAGTGAAGGATGTACATCTCCTGAGCGCAAACGGCCTCTATGCCTCAAACACGAGAAGGGCCGCGAAGATGGTCGTCCTCAATGCGGATCACCCGGACGTGAAGCCCTTCATCCTCTGCAAGTGTAAGGAAGAGGAGAAGGCGCACAAACTCATTTATCTGGGGTACGACTCCAGCATTGACGGCGAGGCGTACGGGTCGGTCTTCT
>CAYNXT010000368.1:0-1596 GCA_964401235.1 uncultured Planctomycetales bacterium | reverse complement strand
TATCTGACCGTGAATGTGCAGTACTTCGTGCGCGTGGTGGTCAACTATCAGAGCCCCGTAGAGATTCGAAATGGGGTGGAGAGGGGGGTTGCCACCCGGCAAGCCGTCGCTTCCAATCAGCTCGACCAAGTCCAGCACGGGGCCTCGCTCCGGGTGAGCAGCAAGTGGCTCAACGAGACTCTTGAGGCAGAGGTCGCTGGAGTTCTCTCGATCACCCGCGAGGATTTTGCCGTCCGTCCCAAGGTGACGTACGCCTTCACCGACCGCTGGAAAGGTGTCATCGGAGGCGACGCCTTCCGTGGAGCCCGCCGCTCTTTTTTCGGCAGTCTCCGGGACACCTCAGCGGCGTACGCAGAGCTCCGTTGGAGCTTTTAAGTCTGTCCTTGACGCGCTTCTGTGGAGGTTGGTATAAGCGTACCGACCGGTAGGTATATATGAGGACGGCTTGGGTCCATTCCCCGACGAGAGAGAAACTGCTCAACGCGGCCCAGCGGCTGATGCTGGCAAAGGGGTTCGCAGCCACCACAGTCGATGAGATTTGCAAGTCTGCAGGTCTCACAAAAGGGAGTTTCTTCCACTACTTTGAAAGCAAAGACCATGTGAGCAAGGCTACACTGGAGCGGTTTGCCTCCTCGATGTTCCAGGCGTTCCAGACAGCTCCCTTCCTCAAAAAACGTGATCCCCTCCAGCGCGTCTACGGCTATGTCGATTTCGCCATCTCGATGTCCAGAGACCCGAAGATCCCCAACAGTTGCTTGCTCGGAACCTTTGCCCAAGAGCTTTCGGACACGCACCCCGAGATCCGGTCGCACTGTGCGCGGCATTTCACCCAGTGGGCCGAGACCCTCAAGCAGGATTTGGATGAGGCGAAAGCCACGTACGCTCCCAGGGCCGCCATTGACACTCGGAGCTTAGCCGAGCACTTCATCGCCATCGTGGAAGGTTCGCTGATCCTGGCGAAAGCCAAGCAGGATACAGAAGTGATGGAAAAGAACCTTCGACACTTCAAGCGGTATGTGAAAAGCCTGTTTGAAAGGGAGTGATGTCGACTCGAAGAAGCCGCAGGGGTGAAGAAGCAAGTGGGGCTTACACCTATCGACTGGAAGGAGGTCATCGTCATGGCGACAAACTCCGATCATCTTGTGGAAACAGGAGGAGTCGAGATGAAAGGTTTCCAGGGATCCAATGAGGTTCTCATCCACGCAAGGCCCGAGTCAGTCTGGGCCGTGCTGGAAGATTCCGCGTTCCTGCCTCAGTGGGCCTCCATGGTCAAACACACGACGGGCACGATCGAACGGGTGGGATCACGCAGGACGTGCCACGTCGAATGGGACGGCCGTCAAGACCAGGTGGTGGAGCGGTGCATCGAAGCCGTCCCGAACGAGAGGATCGCCTGGGTCATGGAGCAGGGCATGATGACCAAGATGTTCTCCAAGATCAACTTCGGGTTCATCTTGGAGCCCAAAGACCACGGGACAACGCGGCTTCAGTTGTGGTTTCTCTATGAGCCGAGGCACGTCGTGGCCCGCCTCATGTACGCGCTGATGATGAAGCGGAAGTTCGAGCAGCTCCGGCAGGACCTTCTGAAGAACCTCA
>CAYNXT010000367.1:0-1618 GCA_964401235.1 uncultured Planctomycetales bacterium | reverse complement strand
ACGACACCGGTAGTGGACTCTTGGCACCCGACGCGAGACGGATCAGAGAGGCGAAGGGGTTTTGCCGATGCTTGTCGCGCACTTCATCCCATATTCGTAGCTTGAGGGCGTCGTAACGGTTTAAGCCCCGCCGCTCATCAGTCAAGAATTCCCGCGATGCCAGAACGGCGATGAAACAACACTCTAGCTCGTCAGTCCCGTCTACAAACTGACGGAGTACCTCATAGGCGTCTAATGTGGCGGGAGCGCTGTAGTAAAAGCTGTCAGCAGGGTCCTTTGGTCGTGTTGACGTTGTGTAACGGGAAATGTCCAAAGATAAAACCAAACCGTTCTTGCCATTCACCTTTAGCCAATGGGCAAGTGAGAACAGCATATGCCGAGCATTATGCCGCGCGACTTTTTGAAAGATGAGTGCTTCTTTGAGTGTCGAAATCAGCCGGAGTTCGCCACGTAACCACTCCTTGATGGCATTACTCAAATAAGGGCTCGCCCCCCCGGGGTCCAGTTGGGCCATACAGAGACGGATCATCGCGATCCTAAACTCCTGACTCATTTCGAAGTCGCAATAAATCGCTTCTTCAAGCCAAGTATGCAGTTCCTTTCGGAGGAGCTTCTCTTCACGCTTGTTCCGCAACGCTATCTGTTGCAGATTGAACTCATCGCGGGCGGTGGGCAGTTCGTATTTGTTTTCCTTAAATATCTGCTTAACAAAAGAATAAGCCAGACCATCCCAATCGACCTGTCGTGCCACTTCGTGAAACAACTTGTCAACCATATGAATTTTGGTTGACGCTGCATCAACAAAAGCGAACAGAAAGCCCTCCTCCTCCGCTGCCCTGCGCAATTCATCCCGCAGTTGATCGTGTCCGATCTCTTCCATGGGCACAACGAACTTCACCGCCGCTCCACCGCGGCGGATGAAGTCCTGGAGGTATTCCTTGCGAACCGTGTCCAACCACTCCTGCGTTGTCATGTACATACAGAAGGCTCCTATCCATTCGCGAATGCAATACCATAATACTTCTTTTCGTGCCCGCTCTGCGTGATCACTGTGATCGTGTTTGTGGTCGACTTGGTACCCGTGCTAGCGGGGAAGCTTACGATCTGTCCATTTTTTGTTCTGTTCACGTGGCTCTGATCGAGGAGATAAATATCACGCGCGAATTCCTGTAGTGAGTATTCCTTGGATTGGCCAGGCAAAAGTGTGAGCAACTCGTAAATGTCACGAAGCTTAACTACGACCCCCGTCCCAAAGAGATCTTTCCCTCGCGCAGCGACGGCCTGGCGGTAGGCTGCGAACAGACAGTCCAAGAAGGTCTCCGGTTTGAACCGTACGGGCTTGTTTTGCAAATCCTTGAGATGGCTGACCAAGACAGAGGGGCGCAGCCGCCTTTCCCGCAGCTTGTCAATCAGGATGGAGCGTTCATTAGGCAAGATGCGGATGAGAAACGGATAGCAGTACAGCCTATCGTCTTGTTCAAAAACCTTCACACCCATTTGCTTTGCGGTCTGGAGGATCTCAGAGAGAAAATCCCTGCCGGATAGATACGCTTCCTCATCGAAATCCCAACCCTCTTTGGCGTTTGCGAATTGTTGCCGTAGTGCGGTAATGGCCTGA
>CAYNXT010000366.1:0-1632 GCA_964401235.1 uncultured Planctomycetales bacterium | reverse complement strand
ACGATCCCCTGGACGACCGCCAGCCCCAGCCCGGTGCCGGTGGGTTTGGTCGAGTAGAACGGCTCAAAGATGTGCGGCAGATCCTGGGGGCTGATGCCGGTGCCGTTATCGGCAATCGTGACGACCAGCTCGGCCCCTCGGGTGGTCGTCTGGATATCCAGGCGGCCGGCGCCGTTCAGGGCCTGGAGACTGTTCAGGAAGAGGTTGAGGAAGACCTGCTTGAGCTGTTGCGGCTCGCCCAGAATCTTCGGCCGGGCGCGATATCGGCGGCTGACGGCCACATGGCGCTCCACGCATTCGTTGTTCAAGCATTCCAATGTCTCATCGACAAGCCTGGAAACATCTACCGGGGTGAGCTTCGGCGGCACCGGCTTGGCGAACTCCAGGAGCTGCTGGACGATGAGGTTGATGCGCTCGACTTCCCCGCCGACGATCTTCTGGAACTTGGCCCGAAAGGTGGGATCGTCGTACTTGGCGCTCAGATGTTCCGTGAAGGTCTTGATGGAAGCTAGGGGGTTCTTGATTTCGTGCGCTAGACCGGCGGCCAGGGTCGCCACGGCCTTCTGCTGGTCGCCCTTGCGGACTTCGGCTAACAGCTGCTCCCGCTGAGCTGCGAGTTCGGCTGGGGTCGCGCTGAACAGCCGCCGGTCCACAAAGGCCTGGATGCGGTCGCGGAGGGGATTGAAGAAGATGGCGATCAAAAACGCTACCAAGACGGTGGCAAAGATCGACCGGTAGCCAAAGAAGCCCTGGAACCAGCGCTCCATAATGAGGACCATCACGAGGTATGTTGCCGTGATGCAAGCGATGAGGAGGGAGTAGACGAGAGAGCGGCGGAGGACGATGCGGATGTCCAACAACTGGTGTCGCATGATTGCGTAGGTCACCATTCCAACAAAAATTGGCACAATGAAGTCGTGCGGAATGGGCTCACTTCTCAGGTAAAATCCAGCAAAGTGCAACATCGGGCTGAAGGCGAGGAACACCGAGGCAACCAGGAAATACCGTAAGCGATGCTTCCTCACACCTGATGCCAGCCGAAGGTTTCGAAGAGCCACCGTCCAAGCGAAGGCGCAGGCAGCGACGTAGAATCCGACGAAGAGGTGGAACACTGGACCACCGATCGGCGCAAAATGCGGGGCATAGCGAATGAGTCCCGAAATATGTGACGGAGAAAACGCAAGCAACGCGAAGACACACGCCAAGGCATAGACAACCTGCAATGAACTCCGGCGAAGTTTCTTTCGCTCGTCTTCGCTGATGGCGAACGCGACATGTAAGTAGGCCGCCAGGGTGAACGCGGCTGGGATGTACGTCAATCGAGCAAGGAGCAGCGGAATCGGATCAGCAAATGGTAACGAGGAGAACGTTGGGAACAAGCACCACAGGCTCCCACAGGTGCACATGAGAGCAAAGGGCTTCGCGGCAGGGGTGTGCCTGCCCTTGAGGTACACAAACGCCGCGACACTCAGGCCGGAAATGACCGCTGAGAGCGAGGCATAGACATAGATGTTTGGCTGCCAACTCTCAAGCATTCTCGTTATCGCTGAACCAGGACCCCCTGGACCGCCTTCAAGATCTGCTCCCGCTCAAAGGGCTTGGGCAGATAGTTCTGGGCGCCGAGGTTGACGG
>CAYNXT010000365.1:0-1633 GCA_964401235.1 uncultured Planctomycetales bacterium | reverse complement strand
ACGGTTACGAGCAGTGCTTGGGCTGGAGGCTCAAACGACAGGACCACCTCAGCGTAACTGTTGAGATTCTGCTATAGCCACAGTTGCCGATCGAGGCTGCGGTACTGGATGGCTTCCGCGATGTGCTCGGGCAGGATGCGGTCTGACGCGGCCAGATCGGCAATGGTGCGGGCGATGCGGAGAATCTTGTCGTAGGAACGGGCCGAGAGCTGACACTCCGTCATGGCGGATTTCAGCAGGGCGGTGGCGGCCTCGGTGAGGGCGCAGGTGGCGCGGAGGTCCCGGTGGCGCAGCTGCGCGTTGCAGCGCACA
This sequence comes from uncultured Planctomycetales bacterium, assembly GCA_964401235.1. Classification (GTDB taxonomy): domain Bacteria; phylum Omnitrophota; class Gorgyraeia; order Aquiviventales; family Aquiviventaceae; genus CAYNXT01. Next base: position 1,321 of record CAYNXT010000365.1, on the reverse strand, counting down.
CCGAGCCGCTTCGAGCGGTGCTGCTGCCGGCGGCGCGCGCGCAGAATGCGTCGCCTGATCTGGGCGGAGGGCTCGTCGTCTCCGGTGTGCGTGAGCGCTGCAAACGGGACGGCCGGCACCTCGATATGGAGGTCAATCCGATCCAGCAGCGGCCCGGAGATCTTCGCCAGGTAGGCCGCGACTTTTGTGGAGGGGCAGCGGCAGCGGCCTCTCGGATCAGTGAGGTAGCCGCAGGGGCAACCATGCGTTACAGTATGACAACTTTCTTGAAGGCTTCTACACCCTCGAATTGAGCCTCAATCTCGTCGAGCTCGACCCTGCCTATCCTAAAGAGCCACAGACACTTGGTGAGCACATCAGGAAAGCCCGTATGGATCGCCGGCTCATGATTAAGGAACTTGCAGCTCTCGTCGGTGTCAGCGAGGATACGGTGATAAATTGGGAGAAGCGGGGCGTGAAGCCAACCCTAAAACGGCATCGGCAGAAGCTGGTTGAGTTCCTGGGACCCGAGGTCTACGACGGACGTATTCCGATTGTATAGCCGCTACAGCCAGCGAAGGAAGAGGCCAGACACGTTGACTTTTTTACCCCAGCCCTGTATAGTTTGCATGAAGGAGCAAACGATGCATGAGCGGATTGTGATTGATCCTGCGATCCAGCACGGCAAACCGGTCATCAAGGGGACCCGCGTTCCCGTAGTCCGTGTCCTCGGTGGTCTCGCAGGCGGGATGAGCATCGACACCGTCTGTCGGGAATATAGCGTGACCCCGGAAGATGTCCACGCTGCGCTGGAGTATGCGACCGAATTGGTTGATTCGGAAGAAACCCACCCACTGCCTTCCTCCTAACAGGTCATGCGCTTCTTGATCGACGCAGACCTGCCGCGTTCAACGAAAGACCTGCTGCGTCGTTATGGTCATGAAGGCATCGATTGCCGCGATGTTGGGCTAGGCAGCGTCTCAGACGCTCATATTGCCCGGTATGCGCAAGACAAGGCACTCTGCGTGTTGACTGGAGATGCTGATTTCTCGGATATTCGGGCGTATCCTCCTGACCGCTATCACGGGCTCGTCATCCTCCATGTCCCACCCAACGCGACCGCCTCAATGATCCTATCGCTTCTTGAGGGATTCTTGAAGCAAGAGCAAGTCGTCATCAGCGTCGTAGGCAAGTTGGCTATCGTCGAGCCCGGCCGCGTGCGCCTTCGCCATTCATCAATGGAGTAGAAGCGAGCCGCCACGCATTATGGGGAGCAGGAAGCGAGGAAACTTCTGTGCGGAGCCCGATACCGAGCGCTCTCACAACGCTACCCGCCACTCTC
>CAYNXT010000364.1:0-1636 GCA_964401235.1 uncultured Planctomycetales bacterium | reverse complement strand
ACGTGCGCTCCGTGCCCACCCAGCGGTGCTGGCTGTTCTCCTTGACCCGGCAGACCACCTTGCCGTTTTGAAACAACGGGCACTTCGCGGCCATTTACGGAACCTCACACATGGCCGCATGATTACACAGATTGGAAGAACAGATTTCGCAGATTAAATCTGTGTAATCAGCTTTCAAAATCTGTGTAATCATTCAGCCCTCATATTTTTTAATTACCAGGGCGGAATTCTTGCCGCCGAAGCCGAAGGAGTTCTTGAGCGCCATGTCGATTGTCGTCTTGCGGGCCACGTTCGGGACGTAATCCAAATCGCACTCAGGATCCGGGATCTCGTAGTTGATCGTGGGCGGGATGACCTGGTGTTCCAGGGCCAGCGTCGTTGCGATCAGCTCCACCGCCCCGGCCGCGCCAATGAGGTGCCCGATCATGGATTTCGTCGCCGACACCGGCACCTTGTAGGCGTGCTGGCCGAAGACTTCCTTGATGACGAGGGTTTCGGTCTTATCGTTAAGGGGGGTGGAGGTGCCGTGCGCGTTGATATAGTTGATGTCGGTGGGCGCAACCTCCGCGTCCTTGAGCGCAATTTGAATCGCCCGCGCGGCCTGGCGTCCGGAGGGCTCGGGTGCTGTCATGTGATACGCATCGCACGTCATGCCAAAGCCGGTGATCTCCGCGTAGATGTGAGCACCCCGGCTTTTGGCCCGCTCAAGATCCTCAAGCACCAGCATCCCAGCGCCCTCGCCGAGCACGAAGCCGTCCCGCTCCTTGTCGAATGGGCGCGAGGCGCGCTCCGGGTCGTCGTTGCGCTGGGACATCGCGCGCAGCATGCAAAACGCCGAAAACGCCTGCGGGAACACGGTCGCCTCGGCTCCGCCCATGAGGATGACGTCCAACTCTCGCTTGCGGATCGCATTGAACGCATAGCCCACTGCATCGAGAGCTGAGGAGCAGGCGGTGGCCAGCGAAAAGCTGGGCCCATAGAGGCCCAGCTCAATCGAGATGAAGCTGGCCGGCGCATCGGGAAAGACCGTCAGCGCGGTGAAGGGATTGATCTTCATCGGCCCCTTCTGCTTATAGACCTCGTGCTGCTCCAGGATGAAGGCGTGCCCCGCCATCGCGGTGCCGACCACCACCCCCATCCGCTCCCGGTCTTCCTTGTCCAAGTCAATGCCCGCATCCTTGACCGCCATCTTGGCGGCGGAAACGGACAATTGGGAGGTGAGGTCCATCCGGCGCGACCACTTCGGGTCGATGTAAGGGCTGAAGTCGAACCCGTTGAGCTGTGCGGCGAACTGGGTCGGATACGGGGAGGGGTCAAACTTATCCACGCGCATGATCCCGCAGCGGCCCGCCCGGAGCGCCTCCCAAAAGGCGTCCTTGCCGGAGCCGATGGCCGAGATGACCCCCAAGCCGGTAATCGCCACACGGCTAGGCGCTGGCATGGGCGTCCTGCTTTTTGCGGTTGCGTCTCAGCAGCGGCCGGTTCCATTGCTGGGCCTTGAGCCAACTGTCGATCTCGCCTCTGCGGAATCTCCAATGCTTGCCCACCTTGGCCGCGGGGATCCGCCCCCCCTGCGCCAGGGAGTACAGCGTGGGCTTTGGGATCTTGAGGTAGCTGTGCAGCTCCTCAAGGGTCA
>CAYNXT010000363.1:0-1640 GCA_964401235.1 uncultured Planctomycetales bacterium | reverse complement strand
TTGTTCGTACTTTAACAAAAAAGTAAGAAGCCTGTAAGGCGGTTGTTCAGTGTCATTGCCCTGTCACATAATTGCAAACCGCTTAACTGAAGCTTACAATTAGCAAATATGAATGCTCCCAAAAGCATTATATCGTTTGGAGGTTAGCCTGAAGTCCGTTGAAATTTGAAAAGAGTGGCTCCCCCGTGGAACAATCCACGGATACCAATGCAAAGGAGCCACAGATGAGAATAGACACGAGGAATCGGAAGAACGCAATGGTCGGGATGAAGCAAATTTCTGGAGAGCAGCAGATGCTCGGCACCCTCTTTCGGGTGATCAATCAGGGTAAGACCGCTCTGGATGCTGTCATGCTGGACATGGGTCGCATGGTGGCCGAGAGCATCATGCTGATCGAGCGAGAGGAGCTGGCGGGGCCGGATTACTACCCGACCAATCCAGATCTCCAGAAATGGGCGCACGAGGCCGGATCGATTTATATCGCTGACCAGAAGATCAAGGTAAAACACCCGAGGCTTCGCGACGTAGTGCATGGTGAAGTGCCGCTAAAAAGCTACCAGAAGCTTCATTCGCCGGGAGTGTTCTCCGAGGAACTGCTCCAGAAGATCTTGCACGGGGTATCAGCTCAGAAGTACGGGGAGACGGTGATCGAAGCAGCCAACGCCTTTGGCGTTTCGCATACGGCCATTTCCAACAAGATCATTGAGTTGACAGCCCAAAAGCTGCGCCAGTTCAAGGAACGCAGGCTGGAGGACTTCAAGCCGTTTGCCATCTTCATCGATACGATTCACCGAGGTGGCGAGGCGTTTCTCGTGGCTCTCGGCGTGGACATGGCCGGAGAGAAAAAAGCCCTGGGCTTCTGGCGGGGGAACTCAGAAAATCACGAGCTTTGCGAAGAACTGTTCAAGGATCTGGAACGGCGCGGCCTCGTCTTGGGCCGCAGGATCATCTTCATCACCGACGGCGGCAGCGGGCTGATCAAAGCCCTGCGAGACCGCTTCGGCAAGAAGCTGATTCATCAACGCTGTGCGATTCATAAGAGCCGGAATTTGCAGAAGCACCTGGCCAAGAACTACCGCAAAGAAGCCCACCGGCGGCTCAAGGCTGCGCTCGAACAGACCGCCTACGCCGATGCCAAAAAGATGTTGAAGGAGTTGGAGGTCTGGCTCCGGGCGAAGAACGAGTCGGCTGCGGATTCACTCCTGGAGGCCTTCGAGGAGCTGCTGACGTTGCATAAGTTGAAGGTACCGACGATGCTCCGGACGTCGCTGATGACCACAAACCCCATTGAAAGCATGTTCTCCCTGGTGCGGCACTGCGAGCGAAACATCAAGCGCACGTCAGGCAAAACACGAGGCAGCAAGATGCTCCAGCGGTGGCTGGGATCGGCGCTGCTGTACAGTGAGACGAGATTCAAGAAAGTTGAAGGGTACGAAGAGATTGCTCAGGCCGTCGCGAACATCGAGGCGCTTGAGCAGGCGGAGCAGCAGCCAGCTCCGGTGAAGAAGGCTGCGTGAGAAAACCGGGGGCCACTTGAAAAAAAATTTCAACGGAGATCTTGCTAATTTCGAGGATGCAGTCCGCCTTATCAATCATGAGACAGCCATTGGGTGAACGATGAGTTGACCTATATATTGGGG
>CAYNXT010000362.1:0-1640 GCA_964401235.1 uncultured Planctomycetales bacterium | reverse complement strand
GGACCTTGTCTTATCCAAGGCTCAAAATGGTACAGTTTGACGGGGAGCACCTCAGTTAGCCCCTGTTGTTTCTTGGTTATCGCTGGTAGAGGTCCGTTTGGCCTGTTCTGTCAGCACCGCGTTAGCACGGAAGGATGTGTAACGCCCTCTCGACAATTATTCGACAACTTAATTGCCAACCGAACCGACAACCGTTACGTAAGAACGTAATGAAGACTTCGCCCGCGGCCTCGATGTTGGATCACGCCGAGATGGATCAACTTGGCCAACTCCTTCAGAGCTGCCTGTCTCGATACCTTGAGCATGGTCCGAAGATCCTTATTGGTCAACCGGCCGTGATCATGCAGGAATTCCACAATCCGCATTTGCCGCTCGTTCAGGGCCACCTGTCCGATTTCTGCCCGTTTCCGGCGATCCCGACTAAGACGCAACACTCTTTCTTTAACCTGTTCCACCGAAACGGCGACCCCCTCTGTGAAATACTCCAGCCAAGCGGTCAAATCCTGAGTCCTCGGACTTACACGATTGAGAGCGCCATAATAAGCGGGCCGGTCGTTATCGTAGTAATCGTCGAGGGCAAAAAACCGCTTGGAATCGAAGCCTCGTTTGTAAAGGATCAGCGTTGCCAGAGTACGGGCGGTCCTGCCATTCCCATCCACGAATGGATGAATCCTCGCAAATTCGTAATGGGCAATGCCAGCCACAAGGATGGGATTAATGGTAGCGGTATGTTTCGCATTGAGCCAGGAGATGAACGCTTTCATCAGGCGTGGCACTTCTCCGGCTTCAGGCGGCCGAAAGACGACTTCCCGCGTCAACCGATTTGCGACGACCACCTGCATGTGCCGATAGGCGCCGACATACTTGGGATTGTCGAGAACACCCCTGGCCAGAGACCGATGAATCGAGAGAATCTCTGCCTCGGTAATCGCCTCTCCGGAAGAGAGTTCATGCAGGCGCTCCAGTGTCCCGAGGTAGTTGAGCACCTCCTGTTTTGCGCGACGAGTCGCCATCACCTTCCGGCCACGGGCAAGTTCGCTTACCTGTTCAAGGCTGAGAGGATTCCCCTCAATGCTGGTGGACGCATGGGCCTGGCGAATCAGAGCCTCCCGACGCAGGGAGATTTCCCACTTAGGGACCAGGTGAGCGTGCTGGATCATCTCTTGCGCCCTGGCGATCTGCGTCAGGCGATTGAGGATGCCATGTGTGATGGAGTAGCGCGGAACGAACATGCGCCCATTGTACCTTAGGCTTCTTGAAATGACAACCTAAACGACAACTTAACTGACAACCGTCCCGGTATTCCTTGAAGAGCTCTGCATCGCCGCGCTCGATCAATGCAGCCAGCTCATCTCGCTTGGCATCCGCCAGGTTCTTCGCCGCGGCCCAAGTTTCCTTGACCTGGCGCTTCAGTTCCTGAAGTGTCAACCGTGGAGCCCCTCTCTGCCGGCCGCTCGGCTCACAGGCCTCTTTATTGCCAAGAGATTCTATAAGAACCCCCTCCATTAGGGCACAACCCTGGGCACACTAAAAAATTAACTCGTTTCAAATCAAACAGTTACGATTCTAAACACGCTGCTTACGAAAGCGCTGCTCTACCCCCGCCGAGGCGGTTCAGCCTCCGGCTGTAACTGAGCTAC
>CAYNXT010000361.1:0-1643 GCA_964401235.1 uncultured Planctomycetales bacterium | reverse complement strand
GACTCGAGGCGAGAACCAAAGGGCAATGGGGGCAATATCTGCATGGAACAGATGCGGCAGGTGCGGCTGGAATAGCTAGGGATCGTCAGCTCCGGCCATGGAGCTACGTGACGAAACCTAACGCCCTTGACCCACTCACCGGAAAAACTGCGATGATGTTAAACCCTGCTCAATTTCGAGCATTCACCGGCGTCACAGGCACCAAAGGCGAATTCTTCGCCCTGGTTACTGCGCCAAGTAGGTCGGCAATCTGGTGGGGCACAGCCAATGCTCCAGGACATGCACCGCAATGGAGGATTTATGGGGAGCACACAGTCGGCTTGCCCTATAACAATCCCAACCCATGAAACTATCTGGTCTGGAAGGATTCGAGGTTACCTGGGCTGATATGCGGATTATCGACACTCATCTGTACAGTTTCAGATTCGAGCCAGGACATCTCAAAGAGACAATTGAGAAGGAACACGGCTTTGTCTACCCAACGCCTATAATTTTGAAAGGTAAGCTCAGCCTAGCGAACCTCTACACGAACAATTTCACGGAACTCTACGACGTGCATCAGCTTCTAGCGCTTACGCGGGACCTCGCAATCGAAGCAACCCACCGAGGAATCGATGTCAGCACGAAGGCTGTTTTTGATGTTGATTGGGATACCTTCTCCACTCGCAAACATGTGACGTGCAAAGTCGTCAAGCATTTCAAGTATGATCTCGACCTGGACATCGAAGAAGATTACCTCTATAGTTGGCACCGTGCGGGAGGGTACCACGGGGAAAGCTGGCAGAACGTCGGGCTGGTCCTCAGCAAGCTTTTCATCTGCATGCAAACCAGCGATATTGTCTTGATGTGGTGGGAACGAGAGACGTCGGTAATGAACCGAGTGGCTCTGCAGGAGTGGTTTCAGCAGATCATGGATGCTTTCAACAATAGCGTCCTGCATTTCAACGAAGCAATTCTCGGCTACATGAAAAAAGCCCAGGACCTTGCGGATGTTGTAGAGACTAATGCCTCAGATCGTACCAACCACTTCTATCAGAATCCGGTGTGGGAAACGTTCTGGATTGAGCAAGGCGAGATCAGAACGGCTAAGAAGGTTATTTCATGCAACAAACACCCCAAGAGCAACAAACACCTGCTGGCAACTTTAGACGACAATGTGAACGAGGAGGCGGTCATCAAACATATCCTCACGGATGTCCTTCGCATGGATCAGATCATGGTCAACTGGCCCTTGGTCAAGGAGAATTCCAACTTGGCCGAGCAGTTAACCCCGATCTCCTATTGGCTGATTTGCCGCTGGTGGATGGCCGAACGAGAGCAAGATGAGCCTGAGAGACAAATCCTGCTGAAGTTGGCACAGGGAAAGCTTCTAGAAAAACTAGCGAGCACGATCGAGCAACTGCCCTCGACACAAGACAGGAAACGTCTCAGCAACTATATCGAGCACGAGCTCAACAAAGACATGGATTTGTTCCTCAAATTTAGGAATGCAGACCCACGATACTGAAAAGCAGAGAAAATGCGATGTCACCTTGACCCGACCCAGGAGAATCAGGAATCAGGGTCAGACTTGAAAAAGCTGGGGAATTCGGGGGACAGGATACTCCAATGCTCTCGTCGGAACAAGCCGTCCCGCCTCGCGC
>CAYNXT010000360.1:0-1644 GCA_964401235.1 uncultured Planctomycetales bacterium | reverse complement strand
GGCATACAAGGTCCAACGCAAGCCCATGCCGGATCCGCTGATCGCGCAACTGCCCCTCGTCAAAGACTTGCTTCCAGCCTACCAGATCCCGGTCTTTGAGCTGGAGGGTTATGAGGCTGAGGATCTGTTAGCCACGCTTGCCCGGCGCATCGTCAGCTCGGACGTCGAGGTCTTCCTGGTGACCGGCGACAAGGACGCCCTGCAATTGATCAATCCGCAGGTTAAGGTCTACAACCCCCACAAAGAAGGGCTCATCTTGGATGAACAGACCGTCGTGGAGCGCTATGGCGTTCCGCCGAATCGGCTGGTTGATCTGATGGCGCTCATGGGTGATGACATCGACAATATCCCCGGGGTCCCGGGCATTGGCGAGAAAACTGCCTCAGCGCTGCTGCGCAGATTTGGAAGCCTCGACGCCCTCTATGATCGTTTGGATGAACTGAGCAGTGAGTCGCAACGAACAGCCTTACGCCAGTACCGTGAGCAAGTGGAGCTGGCTCGGGAGTTGGCTCGCATCGATTGCGAGGTGCCCGTCACAATGACCTTGGACCAGTTAGCCGTTCGTGAGCCGAATTGGGCGGCGCTGCGACGGCTCTTTCGTGAGCTGGAGTTTAAGCGATTGCTTACCGACATCGACGCTGCGTCACCCGCAACCCCCACGCCGTCAATGCCTGTGCAGCTCGTTAAGGATCAGGACGCGGTGAAGCGGCTTGCGCAGGCCCTCACCGCACATTCCCCAAAACCCGTGGCGATCTCAACCTGGCGGACTCAAGACACGACAGCCGGCATGTTTGCGCTGGCTTGCACGACCCAAGCCGCGTGGATTGTGCCCGTAGACCAACCGCATCAACCATGGCTCGAGCCGCTGATCGCGTGGTTGGCTTCAACCAACCACCCAAAGATTGGCCACGACCTGAAGCGCACCATGCTGATGATACGCCGGATGGGCTGGGCGTTTGATGGGATCGCTGGCGATACCATGATTGCTGCGTACCTCCTCAATCCTTCCCGTGCGAACCCAAGCCTTCAAGACGTTGCAGAGGAGTGGCTCGAGGTTCGTTTGGCCCCAGTTCCCCCCCTGGACCTCGCCGCGATGGCTGATACGGCGCAAGCCCTCGCTCACCATGTCGGCACGATCCTCAGGCTGACTGACGTCTTGGAGGAAGAGCTGCGCAAGACCCAGCTGGACCGACTCTATCGTGATCTCGAGTTGCCGCTTGTGTGGGTCCTGGCAGAGATGGAGTCAACCGGGGTGGGCATCGACCGGAGCCTGCTTGCCACGATCCGGACACAGATGGGGTCAAAACTCCATGCGCTCACCGAGGAACTCTATGAACTGGCCGGCTGTCACTTCAATCTCAACTCACCGAGGCAGTTGGCGGACGTGCTGTTCCAACGCTTGAAGCTGCCGGTCGTGAAGCGAACCAAGACCGGGCCCTCGACGGACAGCGAGGTGCTGCAAAGGCTTGTGACCTCTCATCCATTCCCGCGGAAACTGCTGGAGTATCGGGAGCTGACGAAACTCCTTTCCACGTACCTCGACGCGCTGCCCCAGCTGATCAATCCCTCAACCGGCCGGCTTCACTCGTCTTTCCATCAGACTGGAACAGCGACGGGGAGACTCTCATCGAGCGAGCCTAACCT
>CAYNXT010000359.1:0-1650 GCA_964401235.1 uncultured Planctomycetales bacterium | reverse complement strand
CTCCAGCATCCCGTGTAATGTGGATTGTGTAATGTGTAATGGAAAGACTGGACCCACGATTTCTGTTGCGGCGGTTACATTACACATTACACTTTTCACATTGAACAAGAGTTGCGAGGAGTACAATTCATGGCGTTAACTCCCTCAACCATGCTGGCGCTTGGAACACAGGCGCCGGATTTTCACCTGCCCGATGTGGTCTCCGATCAGACCATGTCACTGGACACGTTCACCGGCAAGAAGGCGCTGCTCGTGATGTTCATCTGCCAGCACTGCCCCTACGTGCAGCACGTGAAGGAGGAACTGGCGCGGCTAGGAAGAGATTACGCAAAGGAGGACGTCGGGATCGTCGCCATCAGCGCCAACGACGCGGCCGCCTATCCTGACGATGCGCCGGATCAACTGAAGAAGATGGCGAAGGAACTCGGCTTCACCTTTCCGTTGTGCTACGACGAGAGCCAAGAGGTCGCGAAGGCCTACACCGCGGCGTGCACGCCAGACTTCTTTCTCTTCGATGCGCAGCGGCGACTCGTCTATCGGGGACAGTTGGATGACAGCCGCCCGGGAAACGGCAAGCCGGTGAACGGCCGGGATCTTCGCGCGGCGATCGAGGCGGTGCTTGCCGGCAAGCCGGTGAGCCATGACCAGCGGTCGAGCCTTGGCTGCAACATTAAGTGGAAGAAAGGCAACGAGCCCACCTATTTTAACCGCTAACTTCGCTCATTTGTTCATTGGTTCATTTGTTCATTAGCTCTTTTGGAAGAATCAAGATTGAGAGAGCTCATGAGCCAGTGAACGAATGAACTAATGAACGCTGTTCCGATCAGTTCAGTCGCAGGACGAGGCATTTGGCCGAGCCACCCGCCTTCAGGAATTCTGACAGGTCCACGCTAGAGAGCTCAAATCCACGCCGCGAGAGCTGCCGCGTCAGTCGAGCGGAGCCGCCCGCCTGCATGACGACGGTCCGTCCAGCAATCAACGCATTGCACACAAATCGCTTGGCGTCGGATTCGGAGACGCGAATCGGGTCTGCGACCAGGCTCTCAATCACCTTTCGGCCGTAGCGGTCGAACGCCTGCGGAAACCACAGCGCGGTGCGCCCATCGAGCGGACAGAAACAGGTGTCCAGATGATAGAACCGACGATCCTTCAACTCGACCGGCAGCACACGGACCTGCAGCAGGCGCGCCAGCGCTTCATGCATCGGGGCGTCTGAGCGAAACCGAAATCCGAAGAGCAGCGTTTTGCCCACCCACAGCGCATCGCCCTCCCCCTCAAAGTGGTATGTGCGCGGCAACGCGATGACGCGGTAGCCGCGACGCGTGAAGTAGCCCTCCACAATACGCTCCTCAGGCTGTCGCTCCCGGTATCGAAAGTTGCTCCGAATCACGGTTCGGCCGACCACCAACCCTGCGTTGGCGGTGAATGTCAGATCTGGCACGCCACGGCGAGGCGGCAGGAGTTGCACGTGGACACCCAGCGTGCGGGTCAGCAGGACGTAGAGCCGATTCCACTGGAGCAGTGCGCGCGCATGATTGGCCTGCCGCTTGAGGCTCATCCAGGGGTTGATCTCGTAGGCGATGGTGTAGTGCGTCGGACGGCACATTAACAAAGAAGAAGTGGGAAGTGGGAAGTGGGAAGTTGGAAAGG
>CAYNXT010000358.1:0-1652 GCA_964401235.1 uncultured Planctomycetales bacterium | reverse complement strand
GACCTCACCTCCTTGTGAAAAGTATACAACCCTTAGATATCAAAATCAATCGTATGTGATATCTACGCGGAGTTTGACGGGAAGCGGAAGAAACGGGGCGTTGTGAAAATCCTCGGCGACTAATCCGTGAAGGTGAGATAGCGAATCGCGCCCACCGGGACGTTAGATGGTGTTCGACCAACCGAGGAATTTCGTCGTGCACTTCTTTGGATCTTTCTCCCCCGTGCCAATCTCAACGGCGTCCGAATTCAGCTCGACAATGACCTCATTGCCCACAGCGCTGTTGAACCGATAGGGCACGACCTTTCCGTCCTTGTAGACCCGATCGCTCTGGGCTCGCTCCCGCACCACCACGACTGACTGCGGGGCGTGAATGCCCACATCGAAGTCCTTGCCCGGCTTGAGCCACACCACCGGTCTGCGGTTCGGAGCCGGCTGCGGCTGATCCGCCACGACGATCAACAATCCTTTTGGAGCAGAAATCTTGGCCGCGATCGCGACATACCAGTCGTACTGGACCCCTGCGTAGGGCAACGCGGTCTGAACCGGAACGCTGATGTGATAGGTATCTGAATAGATTAATTTGTTGGAGCCTTTGACGTCATAGTATTTATTGCCCGTGAGGATGAGCACGGTTGGCTTTGTAAACTCGAGCTCCGGTGGATAATCGAGCAAGGTATCTAACCACACCTCGTTCGTCTGCGGCGCAATGGAGTTAACGCACATGGTAACCATTCCGTCTGTGACGCTGACGCCTGGCAGGGCGCTTGGGTCGTCTCCGATCTTCGTCGTGCTATTAGGCGGCAACGCGACATCTTGGTCGCTGCAAAGGATCGGTGGGGTTTGCATGCTCCCGATGGATTTGATCATGCCAACCGTCAGCGCGCCGGTCGCCGGGGGAAGATTCTCGGAGTACGGGACCGGTAAGGGCTCCGGCTGGTTAAAACGAACGCTTGTGTGGTCCTCGCCGTATAGACTGCTTTGTTGTGCGGCTTGAGTGAATGTCTGGCCTGTCGGCCCAGTGCCAAAGACATACCCGAGGTCGATGCTCAGAGGCCCCACGCACTGGCCAAGCTTGAGACACTTGTAGCCATTCTTGACGCTCCGTAGTTCGCTTGAGATCAAGTTGGCGTCAAGAGAGGCCGCGGTGTCGGCATAGGCAGCTCCATCGAGCGTCAGAAGGCCAGCCTTGGCATCTGACGTCATGGCACCGAGTTTGGAGCGCATGTTCCCAACGATGAACTTGTCCAGCGTGGCGGTCCCTCCGTGGGTGACCACCATGCCGTTGCCCCAGACACCCATCACGGGTCCGGTTTCTTCCACGTAGCCAGAGACCGATCCCCGCCCGTAGCTTCCACTTTGCCCAGTGGCCACGACTCGGCGGATCAGTCGCTGGGTTAACGACGGGAGCACCTCACCCGAGAGGGTCTGCAACGTAAACTTGGCTGTTCCGTAGGTCGTGGGGACCGTGTACTCAACACCGTCGAGGAGATACTCCTTCTTGATGCGCACAAGGGCAGCATCCATCGCTCCTTCAGCGAGGTAGAACGCTTGCTGGAGATCTCGGGAAATCTGCGCGGAGCGGGTTTCCATCATCGTGCGCTGCAGGGCAACCCCGCTAAGGATGAGCAGCATGAGGGAAGCAAAATAGA
>CAYNXT010000357.1:925-1657 GCA_964401235.1 uncultured Planctomycetales bacterium | reverse complement strand
CTGAAGGCCCTTCGGATTCGCGACGCGAGCTTCAAGCGGAAGCTGGGTCTGATCTACAACAAGGGGCGCCACCAATCGCAAGCCTCGCGCGCGTTTCTCGCGTTGATGACAGAGAAGTAATACCCACGCGTGATTCATGCATGACAGAACTGAGCCCACAGCAAGGAACCCGTGCCCACGTCGTGAAGCTGAACGAGACGCGTTGGCATTGCCAGGCTCTACTCCTGTCGCAGTATAATCCGGCGTGTGAGTTCCGCCGACACGTACACAATCAGCCGCTACATCCACACGGGGGCAGGTGAGGAATACCGTCCGCTTGCCGAGATCATCGAGGAACTCGACGCGCTTGAGGAAGAGGCGAAGGAGACGGACAAGGTGCTGCGGACCGTGCTCGCAAGGATCATGGCATGAAACCGAGAAAACCCCTCCAGCCTGTCCCCAAAGGAGGAGAAATCATCCTCTACCAGACCGAAGACGGGCAGACGCGCATTGACTGCCGGTTCGAGGAGGGGACCATTTGGTTGACGCAGGCGCAGATCGCCGAGTTGTTTCAGATCACCCCGCAGAACGTGACTCTGCACCTGAAAGCCATTTTCGCCGAAGACGAGCTCGCCGAGGCGGCAACTTGTAAGGATTACTTACAAGTTCGCCAAGAGGGCATACGGGAGGTGTCCCGGAACCTGCGCCACTACCGGCTGGAAGCCATCCTCGCCGTCGGCTTCCGCGTCCGCA
>CAYNXT010000357.1:0-915 GCA_964401235.1 uncultured Planctomycetales bacterium | reverse complement strand
CCGCCCATCTGGAGGAGTATCTGCGCAAGGGGTTCGTCATGGACGACGAGCGGCTCAAGAATCCGCCCGGTCCCGGTGTGCCGGATTATTTCGACGAGCTGCTCGAACGCATCCGCGAAATCCGGGCCAGTGAGAAGCGGATGTATCTCCAGGTGCGCAACATCCTCGCCCTCGCCGCCGATTACAACTCCACCGATGCCGAGGCGCAGGTCTTCTTCCAGACCGTGCAGAACAAGCTGCACTACGCCGTCACCGGCAAGACCGCCCCGGAACTGATCGCGGAACGCGCCGACGCCACCAAGCTCAACATGGGGCTGACGACGTGGAAGGGTGGCGTGGTGCGCCGGGGCGACGTGACGGTTGCCAAGAATTACCTGAACGAAGCCGAGATCAACGAACTCAACCGCATCGTGGTCATGTTTCTCGATTTCGCCGAGGATCAGGCCCGGCATCGCAAGCAGGTTTTCCTCAAAGACTGGCGCGAGAAGCTCGACCAGTTCCTGCAATTCCACGAGCGAAACATCCTGCCCGACATGGGACAGGTCAGCCGCGAACAGGCGGACCGGACCGCACACGAGCATTACACCCGGTTCGAAGAACGCCGCCGCACGGCCACCGAACTGGCCGCAGAAGTGGACGTGCTGAAACAGCTCACAGAAACAGCGAAAACCCTTCCCGCCGCCGAATCCAAGCGGAAGAAGAAGGGAGGGAAGGCATGAAGACGGAAGCCCACGCGAAGCCGCGCAAGCGCGAAAAGGCGGGCGGACATTCTTGCCCGCCAGGCGGGGTGGAAAACCCGCCCTCCGTTGACGGTCTGCGCGATCTGGCCCGGTGCCTGGTGCAGGTCAAGCAGCGGGCCGTGGCGCTGATCGAGATTGCCCACCCGGAGTTCCGGGAGATTCTCAGAAGCGAGGC
>CAYNXT010000356.1:1362-1664 GCA_964401235.1 uncultured Planctomycetales bacterium | reverse complement strand
CATCTGATTGAGGAAGCTTGGGAAGCGTTCTGTGCTGAGCGATCGGGGTCATCGAATGACTTCCAAGAGGAGCTCGGCGATGTGCTCTACACAACGCTGTTCCTTGCTCTTCTCGCTGAACGGCAAGGTTGGTTTACGCTGACGGACCTGCTGCGCAGGACTCACGCCAAGATGGTGCGCCGCCATCCGCACGTCTTTGGCAAGCAGCAGGCGGCCACGGCGGCGGAGGCCTATCGGCATTGGCAACAGATGAAACGGAAGGAATCAATGAACGTGTCGGATTCAAAGCAGATGCGCCCTTT
>CAYNXT010000356.1:0-1352 GCA_964401235.1 uncultured Planctomycetales bacterium | reverse complement strand
GGACACGACTGCGGGTCGACCAAGGGGCTTGCCGCGCTCTTGAAGCGATGTTGCAGGAAACGGCTGGTATAGCTTCGCTTAGCGCAGCGTCCAAGCCAGCCAACGGCAAGCGAGCACGGCGCCAAGGCCGATCATCATGCCGAGCACGACGTCCTGAAGCTGAGGATTGAATGTGGGAATCTGCACGGAAGCCTCACTCCTAGTAGGCCTCCGTATTCTAACGAAGTGCTGTTGGAAATGCAACAAAGCCGCCCACCCGGGACGGCCTTGTTGTCCGAGTCTCCTGGGGCTTACTTGACCGCAAGCTTCAAGACCCCCATCACGCTCAAGATGACGAGCAACAACTTATAGCCATCGAGCGGATAGTGCAGGCCAATCGTGGCTCCCAGGAGAATGCCAATGAATACATCGAGTCCTCGATCTGAGAGTTTCATTTGCAATTCACCTCCTCCGCGAACTGGCTGAGAGCGGTGAACTAATGTCTACGTGATCGCGCCTCATTCAGCCCTCCTGTTTGAGGCGCCCTACGTCAAAAGTATACCATATATTCGTCTCTGTATAGGCCTCATTTAATTATAACTTGTTTATTATGAATATATTACGATGTCACTGGAGGGATGTGGCTTTCGCGGTAAGGCGGTGGAGATAGGTAGACAGGAGACGTCTATCTGACTCAAGCAGCTCATTGAAGCTCAGACCAACAAAGAATTGCTCGCTGTGCGGGATACTTTGAAACCATGACACCGCCGCCTCAACAGCCAGACATTGATGACTGTGTCCGAGTGTCAGTTCGATGGTCACTGGCGTGGCAATGGCCTGCTCGACCGGGCATAGGCACTTCAGGCCTCCAAGCCCAAGGTTCTTGCTGAGCGTCTCGATGGGATGGGAGTTGCCCCGGACCATCAGCCGGATGGGCAGGACGCATGGGATGCGATTGAAGCGCCGACGCTCAGTAGGCATGAGCGCATCAGTAACACAGTTGCTCTGCTTTGTCAAATGAAGGCTCCAATGGGTACTGGTAACGTTTGGCAGGGCCTGCCGCTGCGCCACCCCAGCCGTCCTCGCCGTAGCGCACTCTCGGCGCCATCGGCTGTGGGCGGATGGGGGCCCCGGCTCCGCGTCACCCGCCAAACTGTACCAGTACCCTCCCCAATGGGCGATGTTCTTCATTTCCGTGGCCGGCGGTGGCGAGCGGTCCGGAACGGCACTTCGGCGCGGTTTGGCTGGTCCGCCGGGCTTCTGGAACCCCTGCCAAAAGGCGCCGCTGCCACACTGATTGTCGCGCGGCCACCGAGTGGTAGATGCCTTGTCCGCACCGCAAGCGATGCGCTTCAGGCCGACCAGCCCAATCA
>CAYNXT010000355.1:0-1665 GCA_964401235.1 uncultured Planctomycetales bacterium | reverse complement strand
GCTTTCTCGCGCAACTTTTATCGTTGAGTCTTTTCGCTTTTACCCACGAACGCTACGTCCCCGACTACCTTCCTTTCGCAGCTCTCTTGGGTTTGCTCACGGCCTTGTGCTTGCGGCATCGCCTGTCCAAATTGCCGCGCCGACGGATGGCGGCATTCGCCGCCTGGGGATTCGGCGCTGCCGGCCTCTGGACCCTCGTGCACGCCGCCTTGCTGTTGTTGGCGCATCACCCACAGCCGGAGCGGCTGCGAGCGTTGGCTCGGGTCGCCAACCGGCTAACCTATGCTGTCGAGCGCTTGTGCGGCGTCAGGTATGGCCCGATCACTCTGCGCGTCCGATTTGAGCATCCTGTCGCTGGGCAAAATGAACCGCTCTTGGTGTCTGGCCATGGAAGCGATGTCCTGTTCGTCACCCACACCGGAGCAAACGAAATCCAGCTCGGTTTCCATCACGCCGGAGCCGGTGGCCCCACCAGTGATCCCATCGTCATAACTCCCGGCAAAGAGCATGAGATTTTCATCGACTTGGGCTGCCTCTATCCCCCCAAGGAACATCCGGTCTTCTCTAACTGGCCAGATCCGCTGGCTGACGTGCTGCTACGCCGGGTGGTCGTCGCCTTCGACGGCCAGCTCGTCCTGAACGCTGGCTCGACTTTCTTCCCAACATATCCAGGCGACATTCATGTCGGTGAAAATCCGGGCGGACTTATCACCTCCGCCAAATTCAGCGGCAGCTTGGTGCAAGTCGCGCAACAGGGTATTCCCTCGGTGGAGTCTTTGCACGGCCCACCCGGCGAGGGGCCGGTCCGCATGGTCGTCCAGTTCCCTCCCTCTCAGGTGTATCACCGTGAGCCTTTGATCAGCACCGGCCACCGCACCGCGGGCGACTTGCTCTACGTGATCTACGACCGACCGGGGAAGATCCGCTTTGGCCATGACTCGTGGAATGGCGGCGCGGTTGAAACTGAGGCCGTCGATTATGACCCCACCCGCCCGCAGGTGATTGAGGTGGACATGGCCTCGTTGCGGCAGATCTCGGGCCCCTCCCATCGCTGGGCCACACTCCTGCTGCGCTATAACGGACGTCTCTTGCTGTGCGCCGATCGCCCGTTCCACGCGTCCATGCCTGCCGAGATGATTTTCGGCTTCAATGGCGCTGGATCCACCGCCTCCTCGTATATTTTTTCCGGGAAGATTTCAAATATCAGCCGGATCCATTCCATTCCTCCGCCACGCCCTGTGCAAGAGGGCCACGGCCCGCTCCATCTCGCCGTGCGGTTCCCACCGGACCGGATCGGTCGCAACGAACCCTTGTTGGTGACCGGCCACACCGGAGCGGCCGACGCGATCTATGCGTGCTACGAAGATGAAAGCCATATCCGTCTTGGCTATGATCATTGGGCTCATGGCGGCCCGGTATCCCCTGCCATCCCCATTGACTATCTTGCGACTCACACGCTCGAAATCAGCCTGGGGTCGCTCTACCCGGCCGCTGATGACAAGGCTTGGGGCAACACCACCGCAGAGGATCGCCGCCGAGCCCTCGACTCCGTCGTCATTAAACTCGATGGCCAGTCCGTCCTGCAACACGTCTGCGCCGCCTACCCCATTCAGCCGCACGAGATCGAGGTCGGCCTCAATGCCATCGGCGCCTCCACCTGCGACC
>CAYNXT010000354.1:0-1680 GCA_964401235.1 uncultured Planctomycetales bacterium | reverse complement strand
CACCCGGCCCGGCGGGGCTCACTCGGATTCTGCCGCTGCGACACTCTCGGCTGATAGGAAACTGGTGGATGGCGGCAGTGGTATGCAAGATCAGCATTGCGTCAGCCGAATCTAGGGGGGTGTTTTCGAGAACGGCACCGTCGGCACCCTGACGCGCCGGGCGTAGACCCTACTCACTTTTCACTGGGAGGAACAAGTCCTCCTTTGAGTAAGGGTGTGGGGGCGTCTGTTAGCAAACCACCAAGCTGACCCAGAGCGCCTGAGCCGGGCTTTGACTTACCAAGGAATAATTGTGCAATGGCAGCCGCAGCTCTTTGGGCGCTCTCTCGCTTTTGCTCAACTTCCAACCTAACAATATCCCATCCGAAGTCACTGATAAACCATCCGTTGAAATAATACGGCTGCGCTGTAACGCTGTGGATTATTAGATTGAGCGTCTGGAGGTCCCTCTTGAGCAGATTGATTGCTTGCATCGCCAACCCATGATTCTGCGCCAACAGCTTGTTGAACGCCGCATCCTCAACGTATCCATTTTGGAGGTTACTTAAGTCGAGTAGAACTTTTTTCATCAGATCGCTGATACGTGCAGTAAACTGTTCCAGCGAAACTTGCGGCTTAGCCGCAATCTTTTCAGGAATCGGGGCCGTCCTAAGTAGAGACGCCGCCTTCAAGTCCCTAATCAACTGGGCAACCGCGGCGACAATCGAACGCATATCGGTTCTGTCAAAGATGATTCTGACCTGTTGGTCAATAGCAGGCAAAACACATGTCTTGTCGACCAGGTAGATTACCGACTCCAACTTCGCAGTAAACTTCTGCTTCGCTTGTCCCATCTCGTGGCTAACGCTTGGCGATGGATAGAGCTTACCCAAACGCTCAGATCCGGGCGTGATAATGAATATCGCCCCGATTGCCCCGTCAAAGCACTTCTTTTCCTTCGCCTCCAGCGTCAGTCCCCCGTCAACCTCTTGAGCCACAAGAAGAATCGGTCCGACGTTCAACTCATCCAGCAACTCCTTAAAGTCACGAGCCAAGTCTTTGTCCTTCGAATCGTATAGCATGAGGATATGGGCCATTATGTTATCTAATGCCTCCTAATTTTTGAAGCTTATGGTCTATGAGACGAGCTTGACGACGATGTGCGTGACGAATCTGTCCTCTGCTCCTCCGCCGCAGCTGTCGAGGGTGTCTCCTCGTATTTTGCTTCATCGAGAGAATGGAACCTTGGAACCAATTCGTGAAACTGAGACACGTCGCGTACGACGGACAGCCCAGGCAATACTTCACCGGTTGCTCGGTTCGGCATATACGCCGAAACAACACCAATGATATGTACGGGTGTTTCTTGCCCGCCAACTGTGAAGGCTGGTCCCCCGCTCACACCATTGATCGCAACACCATCAACCAAGTAAGCGCTCTGAGCCTGAAGCCAAGCACTGATCTGACCACCGAAGAAGCATAAATTTGCAGCAGGAATAGCTGGAAAGCCTAACCAGCCGATGTCACTACCAACGCGTAGTGGTGTACCTAGCGGACTCAGCGGCAGCGGGCTGTCCGGCAGTGGTAGAGAATCCTTTCGCAAGAGGATTGCTGCGGTGTCGCGCTGCTCATCTAAAAAGACCGCCCGCTCATTATGATGGATGAGTACCGTTTTGCCCGATTTCAAGTGGAGAAGTCGAA
>CAYNXT010000353.1:0-1704 GCA_964401235.1 uncultured Planctomycetales bacterium | reverse complement strand
GGATGAATCGCCTCAATCATCGGGTGCAACTGGATGGTGCTCAATGGACCGTGGCTTTGCAGCAGATAGAGGATTGTTTTCGCAAAAACGGTGTGCAACGCACCGCCAGCGAGTCTTAGCCTTATCAGTTCGTCTTCGGCCAGCCGGAAAGCTTCGTTGAACTCCTGCCGTACAGATTTGACGACCGTTGCTTGCTGCCTACGGTATGTTGCGCGCACCTTATCCACAATTTGGCAGTACGCCGCAAGCCGCTGGGGAAGCACAGCTGCGCCGAGTTCAGAATAAGCAACGATGTCACGTTGGATTCCTTCTACCAGCGTGTGGTCGGTGGTTTCCAAACCATACTCGTAATTCAGCAGAAGCCCGGCATTGGTCAGATTGCCAGATGTCACGATAGCCCGATCACTGTCTGCCACATACACCTTGGCATGAAGACGAGGAAGATGGGCAATTTGGACGTTACTTGCTGCTTCCGCAAGCGATTGCAAGGCGTGTGGGTCGGTTGATCCTTGGCAGATGTTCAAAGGTGACAGATCGGTTAGAAAGCGCAAGCGCCCTTCACTGCGGGTACCAGTAGATAGATTTTTGGTGACAAGGTCAACACCCTCCTGAGTCACATACGGCGACGAAATAAGAAGTTCGGTCTTCACGCTGGCAACGAGTTGAGCTAACGCACCATTCCAGTGGCGGCCCAAGAGGCGAAACGACGTCACCATCACTTACGTTGCTATCCTTTCATCTATTCCAAAGGCAGCATCAGGGTACCCCCTGAGTAGTGAAACAAATCTTCCTCGGACTGTACAAGTTCTTAGAAACAACGGCTTGAGGGCCCGATTGCGCGGCTCAAGCCGAATGCGGTCTTTCTCTTTGTAGAAATACTTTAGGGTTGCCTCACTATTTTCGGTTAGCGCGACTACTAGATCGCCGTCCCTTGCAACATTGGTTTGCTCCGCGATGATGACGTCGCCATCCAGAATACCGTCCTCAATCAGACTGTCGCCCTTGACCTTGAGCGCAAAGTACTGGCGACCCTTGTTTGGGATCAAGAGCGCAGGGACCTGAATGGTGTCGTGGCCCTCAATCGCCTCAATGGGCTCGCCAGCCGCGATGGTGCCGGCCAACTGGATTTCTCGGACGTTGGTTCCGCCGTTCTTGCTGATTTCGATGGTCCGTGGCCGATTGTCGTCCTTCCGGAGGAAGCCCTTTTGCTGCAGGGCGTGAACATGGAAATGGGCGGTCGAGACAGAGGAAAGTCCCAGGTGCTCTTTTACTTCCTCCAGGGAGGGGGCGTACTCATGCCTCTTGATGAAGGCCGTAATGAAATCGAGGACCTGTTTTTGTCTCTTGGTGAGCATTGGGTTGAGTTTCGATTTACTTTCGATAATAGTATTTTCCGGGAGCGGAGTCAACAAAAAGATGCGGAGAGATCTGATCCACAAAAAAGCCCCTTCTCCGCCAGACGGCAGAGAAGGGGCTTGTGTAGAGCCAGCGAACCCTCGATGGTAGTTAACCCGTCGCGGGTTCGCATACTGGAACAAATGGCTCCCCGAATGTGCCAGTATTCGACGCGGCCGCCCGGGGTGGGCCGAGCTGGAGATCTACTTTCGCATTGTACACGTCGCCCTGGACACCCGCAATGGCGCCCCTGTCGCCTACCGCGAGCAGACCGTCGAGATCGCCCTGGGGCCCAACGGGGCCTTCGAG
>CAYNXT010000352.1:0-1707 GCA_964401235.1 uncultured Planctomycetales bacterium | reverse complement strand
TGGCGAAATTGCCTTCCGCCACCAGATCGAGCAGCGGTAAACCGACACTGTGCACCCGCCAGGACTCCTCTCCCAGCGCCACGACGCGCTTGGCGGCCTGCGCGTTTGTCACAAAGTGGAGGTGCGCGAGCTTGGTCATCGCGTGCCGCACGGAATCATCCAGCGCGCCGCCATTGGTGAGCTCGCCCCCCTCGATGTGCGCCGTCGGGATGTTCATTTGTGTGCCCGTGATCATGGCCGCGAAGGCTTCGTAGCGGTCGGCGGACACCACCAGGATGTCCGGCGCGAGCTGCCGCAGGGTCTCGCTCAGGTTGAGAATGCCTGACCCGATCGCCCGCGTGGTACCGAACGGCGTATCCTCCTTGAGATTCAAGACAACTTCAGCATGCACCTTGAAACCGTCCCGTTCGATTTCCTTCACGGTGTAGCCGAAATCCTCCTGGAGGTGCGCGCCGGAGACCAGCAGGAAGTAGTCCAGCCGCGGATCGCACGCGATGGCCCGGATGATCGGCAGCTGCTGGCCGTATTCTGCGCGATTGCCGGTAAAGATGGCGATACGACGTGTCATTTACGAGAGGCAATCCGTTGATTGGAGTTGCACGTTGGCCTCGAGGTCGCGGGTGGCCCGCTTGCCCAACACCTGTCCCAGGTCCTTCGCCAGAAGCGGACCCGTGCCCGGCCGCTTGACCCACGTGTTGTCCAAGGAAAACACTTCGCCGCGCCGGATCGGGCGAATTGACACGACCGACGCGTAGGCGAAATCAATGACCGGTTGCTCCTCGGGTAAAATCGTTTTGCTCCCGCCCCGCGCGGCATACACGGCCAGCGACCCGCGGCAGAGTTCGGCCAGCTCATCCGGCTCAATGGAGATTGGGCAATCCGGCCCCGGCCATTGACGGCTCATCGTGAAATGTTTCTCGAGACAACAAGCCCCCAATGCCACGGCGCCAAGCGCAGCGTAGATCCCATGCGAATGGTCGCTGAGCCCTACGGGGACGTCGAACGCCTGCGCCAATTCCTGGATGGCCCCCAACCGCACTTTTTCATACGGCGTCGGGTACATGGAGGTGCAATGCATGAGCAGGAACGGCACCCGCGCGCGCCGCAGCACCTCCACCGAGGCACCGACCGAGCGGAGATCGTTCATGCCGGTGGACAGCAAGACGGGCTTGCCCTTACGCGCGATGTGTTCGATGAGCGGGAGGTTGTTGCACTCGCCCGAACCGATCTTGTACGCGGCGACGCCCATCTGCTCCAAGCGGTCCGCGGCTTCGCGTGAAAAGGGCGTGCAGAGGTAGAGGATCCCGCGCTGTTCACAGTAGCGCTTGAGCCGACGCTCCTCGTCCTCGGTCAGTTCGCAACGCTTGATGATGTCCCAAAGCCGCTCCTTGGAAATCTGGCCCGGCGTCATGTCGGTGGGAATCATCTCCGCCTCGGTGATGTGGCACTGGAATTTGACGCACTGCGCGCCGGCGGCCACCGCGGCATCGATCAGTTGCACGGCTTTGTTCACATCCCCCTCGTGGTTAATGCCCACTTCGGCAATGACCAGGGGAGGATGCTCTGCCCCGACCCAGCGCTCCCCCAATCGAATGGATGTCATACCCGCATCTCCTGAAATCGCTCGGCGAATCGTTCCAGCCATACTTCCGCCAGCAACAAATCCATCGGCGTGTCGATGTCCAAACCAGTGATCCCGTCGACCAC
>CAYNXT010000351.1:0-1708 GCA_964401235.1 uncultured Planctomycetales bacterium | reverse complement strand
GCGTGATTTTCAGACCCTGCCGGTCCAGGTAGGTCTGAAACGCGGCAACGACTCGATCAGGATCGACCTGAGATCTGCGACGGGCATCCCAGAGGTCAAAGAGGTCGCGTCCGTAGCGCCGCTGGTAGAGTGCGCGCAACTTGGTCGCAAGCAGTTCATCAACTTCAAATGTCGGGATGTCTGCACGACCAGTGAACCAGCGGGAGCTGATTGCGAGTGGGCGCGTCACATGGCCATAGACAGAAAAGTGCTCACGGGTTTGGATCTCGACCTTGAGCCGCATCCGCCTGATTGGGGCAATTTCTGAATCGAAGCGATACAAGAGGGTCACGTTCGCCTCGGCCTGATCCCAGCTTGGCTCGCCGAGCCAGGCCAGTCGTCTTCTCATGTTGTCGATAAAACCACCTATGGGACCCGGCGCGATTTGGACCAGATCAAGATCTTCTGAGTAGCGGCTCGAGGGTGAGAGCACGAGCTTATGAAGTGCTGTGCCACCGCGGAAGGCAAACGCCTCGGCCAGGCGAGCGTCTGAGAATATTTCGATCAAGGCGCGCGAAAGGATCAAATCTTGCTCGACCATTCCATCGTCCGCCCAGGGAGCGACTTGCCTCCACGCCACGATATCAGCCTGAGGAATCATGTCACTGGATTAGCGCATCTCTACTTCTTCGTTGACGGCCACACGCCACCGGCGGTCGCGTGGCGCGCCAGAAATTGGCAGGTCCGACCGAAGCGGGGTCACGCGAGTAGCCTTCACGTTAATCCACTCGTGCAAGGACGCTGTGAGCTTCGCGTGTCCGAGCCGATCGAGCAGATATCCTAGACGCTGGGCATAGGCTGGCTCTCCGTCCGCCTCCGCAGCCCTAACCAGTGCTACTGGATCAAGGCGCTCTGCGAGCTCGCCTAGAACGACTGCCACGTTCGGGAGAAATCCCGCATGTTCGACGTAGCGGATAAGGTCAAGTGCTGTGGCCTCGGGAGTGGAAACGTTGATATTCCCGGTAGGGGTCTTGATCCCAACCGTTGGTGTCTCTGACGCTCGTGCTTTCTTCACGAAGCGGATGCGTACGCGACCCAACTCGACCGCCCGCAGCGCCCGATCAGTAACGACTTGCAGTTCATGAGGTGCCTGATGCGCCGCCCCGTGGAACGCAGCAGCGGAGAGCAGTCCCACGTAATAGGGCCGACCGAAGAACGCCATCAAATCCCGAATAAACCACGAGGGCGGAATTGACTCGGCTGCCTTATACTCCGGCGGTACGATCACGTAGAACCCTCGACGTGGGGAAGCCAAGCGGCCAGACCTGACAAGACGCCAAAGGGCATTCTTGAGCGCGATATCAGAAACACGAAGCGCTTGTCGCGCCTCATTTCGAGTGAAGACATAGCGCCCTGAAGATTGAAGCGCCTCGACGAAGGCTCTCGCGTTTCGAGGGCGCTGTGATGATTGCGAACGGTCGCGCTTTCGGCGACTTTTTGAAACTGACCGGGCTGGCCGCTTACGCATCGATCACATAAGGTAGCATTTTCTGCGACCTTTTGAAACTGATAGAGCTAAGCAGGTCCTGCTGCACCGAAGGTGCGGCAGGAGTTGGGAAGCCGTCATGGATGTTCGAGAAGGGCGGATTACGGGATATCTATATTCCCTTCATGGGGGAGGGGGAGTCCCCTTGACAAGCTTGTCAAGGGACGGAAGGCTCTGCCGTCC
>CAYNXT010000350.1:0-1709 GCA_964401235.1 uncultured Planctomycetales bacterium | reverse complement strand
AAGATTGGGGACCTGAATGGGGTGGTGAAGTCACCATCCGGCAGCGCGAGGACAATGGCTGGGCGAAGGAAGTGATCTATAAGAAAGACGGCTACGACCATGTGTTGGATTATAAAACAGGTGATACATCGGTGTTGTCCGATCAGGGGCTCATCGAGGTGCGAACAAAGAAAGACGGCGTGTTACTGCCCCTACCGGGCCAAAAAGTGATCACAAACCGAGACGGCCAGTTCTTTGGCTATAAAGTCAAGGCCTCTGGAATGGAAGTGCATCCTGGCGGCGTCGACGGAAAGACCCTTATCCATTTTGACCCCAAGAAGAACTTTTTCGCCTGGCAAGAGAGTTGGGGAGGCAAGTTCGGGGATGTGATCATCCAGCAAAATGCCAAGACCGGTGAGAAAATCGCCGTCTGGAACAACGGTAAGGAGCAACTGAATCTCACAACGGGTCAGCGCAGTTCCGCCGGTCAGGCCGGCACGGAGATTTTGTATAACGGACACAAGGGGACGTTGCTTTCAAAGGGCGTGCAGATTAGCAATCCCGCAGAGGCCAACGGCTCCCGCAGCCTCACCGCGAATGTCTACCTCATGGATGACGGCACTCGGATCGGGGTGCAAGGCAACCGCGTGCGCGTGGTCGAAGACACCAAAGGCAACGTGCAGTTTTTGGATGGGCAAGCGGACGCGGCTACCGATCGAGTACACAAGATGCCGGCGGGAGCCTACGTCTATCATGAGCCTGGTACAGACCTCCTAAATGCCTATGCAAAACAAACCGGCAAGCAGCCGAAGCAAGGCGTGTACATGGAGTTGCGTAATGGCACCATTCAATATTTGGGAACAGTAGCTGACTACAATGCCAAGTATCAACGGGCCGAGATCTATCGAGGCAAGAACGGTCCGGCAACAGGAGAGACCTATCGATTAGGAGAGATTCCTAAAGGCGATGGGCGTCTCATCCTGGCTCCTGGCGCGTCAGAGGATTTTGGCGGGGTGCGGCTGCCTTCTGGGGTGGTGATCCCTGGTGGCATCGGATTTGTGCCACCCAAAGAGCAGGCGGAATTCTTCAACGCCAAGGGCGAGCACGTGGCAGTCATGCAGCACAAGCTCGAAAGAGTTTTCAATCGCGAACAGGGTAAGTACGTGGACAGTCGTGTCTGGTCCATTGAGACCCGTCCGACAGTCGATCGCCAGGTTAGCACCCTGATGCGCCCTGATGGTCAATTGACCTTAGGGCGCAATCCGACGACAGGAGACATCACTAAAGCGATCATCGGAGGGGCGTATCTGCCGCAGTATGTGCCGGCCAGTGGCATCCAGACCGGTTTTGTCACCTTGGAGCTTTCGCTGAACCAGGGTTCTGCCAAAAATTACGCTGGGGACGATCTTCGCGGAGTCACGTTCGATGTATTCCGATATGGCAAGCCAATGCAGTTTCAGGTGCGGTTAGATAGTCAGACCGGAGAGGTGCAGGGGGTGCGCTTTACGCAAAGGTCTGAACAAGCCTTCCGAGTGGAAGAGCTCCTCCGAAGCATGGGCGCCCTGTCTCATGGCGAAGGAGAGCAACGGTCCTGGATTTCCCGAACAGAGGCTGAAGCGGTCTTCCGAAACTTTTCAGATCAGGCCGCTTCAGCCAAGCATCTTGGGAAGCAGATTAAGCATGCCAAACAAGATCAGTGGGGAGCGAGGCGTGGGATTGGTCCCACCATG
>CAYNXT010000349.1:0-1710 GCA_964401235.1 uncultured Planctomycetales bacterium | reverse complement strand
AAGGTCGGAGCAAATGCCTTGAGCAAGGCCTCAAGGTCGTTCGGCTCCGGAGTAAGAATCTGCACGGTCAGCGGTATCTGGGTCGGAAAATTCGGGTCAGTGGTAGGCAGAGCCGGCCGATCATTGCCAGTATAGGTGATTTTAGAGATTACCAGTTTGTTGGTCTCTGTGATGCTATTGCAGTAAAGCACATTCGGGTCGCTCGTGTCCCATATAGGACCGCCGAGGCTGGCACAGCTCTGCACGCCTGTTCTCAATCCGTGTAACTGTCCAATTAGATACACGGCTCCCAGATAGCGCACCTCGCCGGTTGACGGCTTGATGGCATAGAGAGGGTTGGCGTAACCGCCGAAGGGGGCTAACGTCATGAAGTGGTAAAAGCCGTTTGCCGAAAGCTGGTACGCGCAGAAATCATGCATGCCGGCGGATGAGTTACCAGGAAAAATCAGCGGGCCGAGGTCGCTCGGCAAGCTCATGAGCTTCACAAGCGCGCCGGTCTGGGGGTCAACAATTGTCTCGTTGCGGTTTTGGGCTTTGACTGTGGGGAAGAGGTAATCGCCGGGATTAGCGGGGTCGTGTTGCTGCGGCTCGGCATAAGTATTTCCAAAGGGGATGTTTGCGGTCTGAAACGAACCTGTGCCCACGCTTGCGCCACACGTGACGCGGAAGTAATGCGTCGTCAAAGTCTGCAATGCCCGGCTGTAATTGCTGCCATCAAGAGCCCTGTCAGTTGAGCGTTTGCCGATGGCGACTATTCTGCTGGTGCCAGAGGAAAGCGCGCCTGGGCGGTTGTCTAGGTTTGCCCCGGAAAACAGGGCGGGGTTGACATCATGCACCAGCGGAGCATAGCTTCCCGATTCGCTCACCTCAATGGTGCAGGCGTTGTTGTCTGGAGCGGTGTATGTTAAGATGACCTGGGTGTTGGTTGTGCCAACCACACTAACGGCTACCACAGCCCCCCAAACAGCTTGAGGGGCCAACTCAACGCTCAGCACACAGAGCGCTGCCAACGCTGTCATCCGCTTTAGCAACGTTACCCGCTTGTGCTCTACGCGCATCACCAGGTCCTTACTGTCTTTGTTGAATGATCGCAAATCATTTTACTCAAGCCTCAAAAAAAACAGCCTAAGAAAAAAGCCGAGTCTACCGTTCTCTCGTTCTTCGGTAGCTCGGCGATCCGTCCTGAAGGCTGTCTCGCTCTTCGGCAACCCGGCGATCCAGCTTCAGTGGACCCGTGGCTTTGCGCCCCCACATTACTGTGGGTTTGCCGTTTCGGAACGTCCTGCCAATCAATTGTCACCTTTAACCCTACCTGATGGGTGGCGTCGCTGTCAAGAGAGGCGCACAGTATTTCCACCCGATCCGCAGGCTTGACGCTGACGGGCCAGGGGCGTATACTGGTGTACCTCATATCAGACGATGACGATGACAACAAGCAGTGACCCGGTGCTGGAGAAGCTGCGCCTGCACCAAACTGACACGGGTTCCCCGCAGGTTCAGGTCGCACTCCTGACGGAGCGCATCAACCACCTCTCGGCTCACTTCCAGACCCACAAGAAGGACTTCAACTCCCGCCACGGGCTCTTGAGGATGGTGGGCCGCCGGCGGCGCCTCCTCGAATACCTCAAGTGCCACGACGAGCCTGTCTACCGCGCCACCCTCGATACCCTGAGACTTCGCAAATGAGCGCCCGGGTTTCCACCTCGCTCG
>CAYNXT010000348.1:0-1715 GCA_964401235.1 uncultured Planctomycetales bacterium | reverse complement strand
AGGGGCTCGCCGGGCTTGTGCCGCAGCCGGTGGCTCCGCTTCCGCCGCCACCTCCGCAAATCCTGGAGCCAAGGCAATCGCGACAGTTCCTGAACGGTTTTCCACGGTCGACGCCCAAGGGGCGGCGCGATTACGCCATGGTGCTGTGCTTAACGGAGTTGGCTTTGCGAAGTCAGGAAGTCGTTGGTTTGACCTTGGACGATGTGGACTGGCGAGCGATGACGGTGCGCTTAGCTCAGACCAAGCAGCAACGGCAGCGGCTTTTACCGCGGCCCGGGAGCGTGGCTAAGGCCATCCTGAGCTACCTCAAGCACGGCCGCCCTTCCACCGCTAGTCGTGCCCTCTTCGTCCATCATCTCCCTCCCGTTGGCCAAGCGTTAACGGCCCAGACGGTGCGGGTCCTGGTTCGAAGCGCCTTCGCCCGTTGCGGCATCCCGGCCAGCGGCAGCTATATCCTGCGTCACACCTGGGCAACCTGGGCGCATCGCCGGGGGGCGGGTCTCAAGCTCATTGCCGACCTGCTGGGTCACCGCTCATTGGGGTCCACGACACGTTACGCTCATGTCAACTTGGAGGAACTACGTCAAGCCGCTCTTCCCTGGCCCAAGATCAAACCATGAAAACCATGTTGACGAAGGTCCGTGCCTATCTTGATCACCGCCGCGCCCTTGGCTTTCAGCTCAAAAGCGAAGGGCTCCGCCTCCTGGAGTTTGCTCGTTATGTGGACGCTCTCAAGCACCGGGGTCCCTTGACTTCCGAACTGGCGATCCGGTGGGCGTGCCGGCCACAGGCGGCTGACCCATTGTGGCGTGCTCGACGCCTGGAGATTGTTCGCACCTTTGCCAAACACCTCGTGCTGATTGAACCTCGCACCCAGATTCCTCCACGCCATGTGCTGGGTCCGGCTCATCGTCGTCGATCGCCACACCTCTATAGCTCGGCAGAGGTGCAGCATCTGCTGCGACGTGCCGAACAATTGCAGGGCCCTCTTCAATCTCACACGCGGCAAACCCTGATCGGCTTACTGGCCTCCAGTGGACTGCGGATCTCCGAAGCGCTGCATCTCATGGTCAGCGATGTTGATTGGAAGCAGGGTTTTCTAGTCGTGCGGGAGAGCTAGTATGGGAAAACCCGCTTGATTCCCTTGCATTCGACTGCCCTGCGACCTTTGCGGGATTACGCTGGGCATCGGCAAAAGCTATTTCCGCTCGCGGAATATTTCTTCGTATCCGACAGAGGCACACCTTTGGCTCGAAGCACGATCGGACAGACCTTCGATCAGTTGCGTGAGGGCATCCCGTATTCTCGGCGGCCACCGCGTTTGCATGATCTTCGCCACACGATGGCGTCACGAGTCTTGGAACGCTGGCAGGCCGACCGCAAGGGGGCCGCTAATCGCATTCTCATCTTATCCCGGTTCCTGGGACACAGTAACGTGGAAGATACCTATTGGTATCTGACTGCCTTGCCTCAACTGCTGGCCGAAGCCGCCCAACGCTTTGCCTTGAATGAACCAGCAAACTCCTGGACTGGACAGCGGGATCACCTGCTATTTCTGCTCCTCTACAATACTGGCGCCCGCATCTCGGAAATCCTGGCACTCAAGGTGAGTGAGGTCACCATTCAGGACCGGCATATCGAGCTGTTGGGCAAAGGACGAAAGCAGCGGCGGGTGCCCTTGTGGCCCCAAACCCAAAAGCGATTGCGCCGTTGGC
>CAYNXT010000347.1:0-1722 GCA_964401235.1 uncultured Planctomycetales bacterium | reverse complement strand
AGGCCCCCGGGAAACCATGACCCTGCGCCAACACCACAGCCTCGCCCTGGCGCGGGCCGCCATCACCGCCGTCTGGCTCGGCCGGCGTGTCGTCCTCGCCGACCCCCGACGCCGACTCAGCCAAGTCTTTGGGTTATATTCCTTGGCAATCACCGGGTGGGCCATTGGCGAAATTTTTGCATATTCAGCAGTCGATCAGCGTACTGCCAGCTTTTGGGCCTACGCTTTCGGCTGGCCAAGCGTCATTTTTGTCGGACCTACATTTCTGCACTCGGCACTCCTCCTGATCGGACCGAAAAGTAGCGCAGCAGGAAAGGTTTTGCGGACTGCCTATGCGCTGAGTTTCATTTTCCTGGGATTGCACTTTTTTCTGCCGGGTGTCCTTACTAAACCCCCAACGCCATCGCCCGGATACGAGTATTTCCACCAGGACATCTCTACCCCGGGGCTGCTCATTCCATTGACGTTTTTCGTCCTAGTCAATCTGACTCTCTGGAAGCTTTGGCATGCGTATCGATGTGCCACCGGGCAGCGGAGGACGCAGTTGAAGTCTCTTTTCTGGGCGTCAGTCATCGGATACCTGGGTGGGAGTCCTGATTGGTTCTTGGTCTTTGAGGTCCATATTCCCTTCGTGAATCCATTTGGACTCTACGGCGTTCCCTGTTACTCAATTGCGACGACCTACGCGGTACTGCACCATCGTCTATTCAACGTCAATCTTGTGATTCGAAAGAGCCTCGTCTATTCCCTTCTTGTGACGTCTCTCACCGTCGGTTATTTTGGATTGATTTATGTGATCGAGCACTTTTTCCAGGCGACTTTTGGGTACCGGTCGATCTGGTTGTCGCTGACAGCGTTCGCCTTAATGGCACTCTTGTTCCAGCCCTTGAAGCTCGGGATCCAGCGCTTGGTAGACTGGTTACTCTTTCGGTCTACACGCGAGGGACTGATCAAACGGATGGAGCGACTGGAGCAGGAAACGCGTCAGACTGAGAAACTCAAGGCCATCTCGACCTTCGCGGCTGGCATGGCCCACGAAATCAAAAACCCGCTCACCAGTCTGAAGACCTTTACGGATTATCTCTCCGAGAAAGGAGTCGATCCGGCGTTCCGGAAGAAGTTCCAACAGGTCGCCTCTCAGGAAATCAGCCGGATCGATGCGACCGTGCGTAAACTGCTCGACTTTGCCAAGCCGGCTAGCCCCAACTTTCAACCAGTTCGGGTTTCACAGGTGCTCGATGACACCCTCGACTTCCTAAATAGCGAGTGCCTGAACAAACGCGTCGCCGTTGAGCGCTCCTACGATTCCAACGGCACCCTGTATGCTGATCCCCAGCAGCTGCGCCAGGTGTTCTTGAACCTGTTTCTCAACAGCCTTGAAGCCATGAACGGCAGCGGCGGCATGCTGTCCGTCTCCACCTGCCGGGATAGTTCCCATGTTTCCGTCGCCATTGAAGACACCGGCCCCGGCATCCCCAAAGAACATCTCACGCATCTCTTCGAACCATTTTTCACCACCAAACCCACTGGCACGGGCTTGGGTCTGTCGGTCGTCCACGGTATCATCAAAGAGCACGGCGGTGCCATTCGAATCGACAGCCAGTGCGGAAAGGGAACGACTGTGCAGATCGACTTCCCGGCCATTTGATGATGGATAGACAACGAATTGTGATAACAGGTGTTGGTATTGTCGCCCCCAACGGGATCGGCAAGGAGGAGTTC
>CAYNXT010000346.1:0-1728 GCA_964401235.1 uncultured Planctomycetales bacterium | reverse complement strand
AGACGGGCGTCTTTAAACCAAGGAAACTCTTCATAAGGCAAAAAATATTCCTTCCCCTTAACAAAGAGCCACATCCCATGAGGCGAAACGTTTGTCACTTCAACTTTTGAAGTGTTTTTCCCACGCGCGAATGATTTCATCTTTTCTCCTTCCAATCACTTCCTGAAGCTCCCTGAGTTCACTCGTGCTCAGACGAAAATTTTCTGCTAGCGCCACAATCGGCTCAAGCCAAAACTTTGCCTCACCGTCAGGACATACGACATGAACGTGCTTGCGTGTTTCTTCTCGAGAGAAGAACAAGAACCGATAGTTCTTGTAACGCAAGACGGTTGGACTCATTTTCTTTGCCTATAAGTATAACACGTCTTTACTTACGTGCGGGCTTCTGGAGTAGGGCCGAGCCTGGACGCGGGGGGAGCCGGTGCGGCCATGACCCCAGTGGTATAACACTCTCCGGCTCGTGGTAGACTATGTGCCATGGTTGTAATCCTCTTTACCGTTGCATCATTCCTCAGCGCCTTCCTCTTGTTCTCCATTCAACCCCTGTTCGGTAAAATGGTGCTCCCATTACTTGGAGGAGCGCCGGCTGTCTGGAATACCTGCATGGTCTTTTTTCAGACTGCGCTGCTTGCAGGATACGGCTCAGTCCATGCGCTGAGCACTTGGCTGGGGGTTCGGCGTCATCAGCTGCTGCACGGTCTGCTGTTGTTCGTTCCCCTGTTGATGTTACCCATACAATGGCCGCATCAATGGTTTCCACCCACGACAGTTGATCCTATTCCCTGGCTACTGGCTCTCATGACGGCAACGGTCGGATTGCCATTCTTCGTACTCTCCATGAACGCCCCTCTTTTGCAACGCTGGTTTTCGCACACCAACCACCCGTCATCACATGACCCCTACTTCTTGTATGCCGCGAGTAACCTCGGTAGCTTAATCGCGCTGTTAAGTTACCCGTTTCTTATCGAACCCATCCTGACACTACGCCAACAAAGCTTCCTTTGGGCTTTAGGATATGGACTGCTCGTAGTCCTTCTCTTGTGGTGCATGCGCAAGGCGAGATCCAATCAGCCAACAACACGGTTGATGTCGGCTCGACCCGATGAAGGAGGGGCACCCACCTTAACACAACGGTTATGGTGGGTGGTTCTTGCATTCGCACCGTCTAGTTTATTGCTCGGTGTTACGACCTACCTCTCTACTGACCTTGCCGCGATCCCGCTTCTCTGGGTCATCCCATTTGTCGTTTATTTGCTGACATGGGTCTTGACGTTCGCCAAGCGATGTCTGATCCCTCATGCGCTGATGATCTGGAGCGTTCCGTTTGTCGTGCTGCCGCTCACGGTTGCGATTCACTATGGGCATGATTGGCTTCCGATTCTTCCATTGCACTATGTCTTACTCTTTGTGAGCGGGATGGTCTGTCATGGAGAGCTTGCGAGGAGACGTCCATCGATTCAGTTTTTGACCGAGTTTTATCTATGGATTTCGGTAGGAGGTGTTCTTGGCGGCGTCTTTAATGCCTTAGTAGCTCCGATGGTCTTTCGCACTGTGATGGAATATCCTCTGGCTATCGCTCTCGTCTGTTTGTTCCGCCCAGGAACTGTAACTCGAGATGTCCCTAGGCGTCCACACTGGCTCGATGTGGTGTGGCCGTTCGGCTTAGGGGCCGTCATCGCTGCTTGCGCGATGATCGCGAACCATTTTGCGATCGAGCCCTCCTCGCTG
>CAYNXT010000345.1:0-1734 GCA_964401235.1 uncultured Planctomycetales bacterium | reverse complement strand
TG
Source organism: uncultured Planctomycetales bacterium (assembly GCA_964401235.1). Taxonomy (GTDB): domain Bacteria; phylum Omnitrophota; class Gorgyraeia; order Aquiviventales; family Aquiviventaceae; genus CAYNXT01. The sequence goes on along the minus strand of CAYNXT010000345.1, from coordinate 1,732 downwards.
ACCAAACAAATTCCAAGCACCAAGCTCCAAATTCCAAACGGTTTGGTGCTTGGGTATTGGAATTTGGTGCTTGTTTGGGATTTGGAATGTGGTGCTTGGTGATTTCGATAGGATCATTCGGTTAAAGGGTGCATTGCGCTAATGGTCATTATTCATATCGTCTGTTCGCTATTGAGTTACGTGGCGTTCCTGGTGGCGTTTGTCTCCGGCATCCTGTTTCTCACCCAAGAGCGGCAGGTCAGGCGCAAGACCATGGGGATCCTGTTTCACCGCCTGCCCTCGCTTGGCACGCTGGATCAGGTGAATTTCACCGCGATCAGCGCGGGCTTTGTGCTGCTCAGCCTCGGCGTGCTTTTCGGCATGGCCGGAGTAAAAACGGCGTTTGGCCGGTGGTGGATTGCGGACCCGAAAGCCTATCTGACGGTGATGCTCTGGGCGTCGTACCTGGCCCTGTGGGTCATGCGGCTGCGGGCCACGCTGCGCGGCCGGCGGGTGGCGCTGTTCTCCATCTTGGGATTTAGCTTGGTCCTGTTTACGTTTCTTGGGGTGACCTATCTTTTGCCTTCGCTGCATCCCTATTTGTGACCCAATCACTGGGTGACTGATGCACATTGTGTTAGTGGGGGTGAGTCACAAATCGGCTCCGATTGAATTGCGGGAGCGGCTGGCGTTCCGCCGCGAGCAGTTGCCGGAGGCGTTCGTCCGATTGCGGGCCGAGGTGGGGCTGAAGGAAGCGGCGATCCTCTCCACCTGCAATCGGGTGGAGATCTACGCGGGCGTGCCTGAAGTGGACGGCACGATCGCCCGCCTCCACCGGTTCCTCAGCGAGCACGGGGGCCTTGAGGCGACTGGATTGGTGCAGCGGCTGTACCACCACACGGAGCCGCAGAGCGTGCGACATCTCTTCGCCGTCGCCAGCGGGCTGGATTCAATGGTGCTCGGCGAAGGCGAAATCCTGCATCAGGTGAAGCACGCCTACGAGTGGGCCAAAGACTGTGGCGCCACCGGCAAGCTCTTCAACGCGCTGTTTCAGCGCGCACTCAACACGGCGAAAGCGGTGAGGATGCAGACGGGCATCGGGCATGGGTGCCTGTCCATCGGCACGGTGGCGGTTGTGCTGTCGGAGAAGATCTTCGGCAACCTCTCCGAGGCGACCGTCCTGCTCATCGGCATGGGGAAAATTGGCGAGCTGACGCTCAAGCGCTTGACCGATCGCGGGGTGCGCCACGTCCGAGTGATGAATCGCTCGCCGGAGCGGGCCGTCGACCTGGCCTCAGCCTATCACGCCACCCCGCTGCCGCTTGCGGCGCTGTCGGATCACCTGCTGGAGGCGGACATTGTGATTACCTCGACCAGTGCGCCGAACTACCTCCTCTCCCGCGCCGGGATCGAGCTGGCCATGCGCAAGCGCCGTCAGCGGCCGCTGTGCCTCATCGACCTCGGCGTGCCGCGCAACGTCGAGCCCTCCGCCGGATGCCTCGACAACGTGTACCGCTTTGATGTGGACGATCTGCAAGGCGTGGTGGAGCAAGGGCAGCAAGAGCGCCGGCACGCGGTTGAAGAGTCACGGCTCATCATCGACCAGAAGGTCGAGCGGTTTCTCTCTTGGTGGCACTCGGAGTGTCCAGTGTCCAGTGTCGAGTGTCGAGTGGAAGCGTCGGGGGAGCAAGTCGTTGGTTTGCACTCGTCACTCGTCACTCGTCACTCGTCACTGCGCTAGGATGCCATGGGT
>CAYNXT010000344.1:0-1738 GCA_964401235.1 uncultured Planctomycetales bacterium | reverse complement strand
GTGGCCCATTAAGCTGTTATCGATGTCGGTGTGATCGATGTTCTGCAACATGTCACCTACCCCCTAAAAAGGTGTGGCTTCGTGGCTGGCGCCACCAAGCCAAGCTTTCAATCAGAACCCCCACCCACCCGGCTGTCTCAGTCGGGCGGCTTCATCCGCCTTCGCCAAGGCTATGGCGGATTCCGCTCCGCCCTTCGTGAGCCAGCCCTCCCCTTTAGCGGCGCTCCTTCCCGGCAGTGCCCCCCGCTTTGTCCTTTGCCTTCGGCGACAACCACGACACGACCCCTTTGTATCCTCATGGCAACGAGCACCCCGCCGTCCGCCACAGGGAGACTCTCCGACCCGAAGAACATAGCCCTACGACCGCTGCAGTTTCAAAAAGTCGCAAAAAATGCTACTTTATGCAACTGATGCGTAGACACAGAGCCAAATCAGTTTCAAAAGGTCGCAGAAAACGCGACCTTTCTAAACCAGCACCGCTGCCGGCCAACGCACGCGCGTTCATTGAAGCCCTTCAATCCTCAGGGCGCTACGTGTTCACGAAGGAGGAGGCCGACCGGGCGCTTCGCCTTTCGGATGTTGCGTTGAAAAATGCGCTGTGGCGTCTTGTCAGGTCCAGCCGCTCAGCTTCACCACGGCGAGGGTTCTATATCGTCGTTCCACCGGAGTACAAAGCGGCGGGGTCCATCCCTCCCTCATGGTTCATTCGGGATTTGATGACTTACCTCGACCGTCCCTACTACGTCGGCTTGCTCTCCGCCGCTGCGTTGTATGGAGCTGCCCACCAGGCACCGCATGAGTTGCAGGTCGTCACCGATCGGCCGCTGCGCCTGATCGAGATCGGCAAGGTACGCATCCGCTTCGTGAAGAAAGCGCGTGTCTCCAAGACACCAACCGTAGGGATCAAGACCGCGACTGGAGAAATCAGAGTCTCCAGCCCTGAAGCCACCGCCCTTGACCTTGTCCGCTACGCCGAGCATGCCGGTTTTCTCTCAAACGTGGCGACCGTTCTGAACGAATTGGCGGAGCGCCTTGATCCCGCCGCGCTGGCCAGGACAGCGGAAGCGGATGATGAACCAGTCTATGCTCAGCGCTTAGGCTATCTGCTTGAGCGAATCGGGCATGCTGAGCTCACAGCGCCCTTGCACGGATGGATTGATGCGGAAGCCCCGCGCGTGACCCCGCTTCGGCCAGACCTGCCCACTGCAGGCGCACCACGCGACCGCCGGTGGCGAGTGGCTGTGAACGAAGAGCTGGAGCTGCGGAAACAATAGTTCATGGTTCCACAGGCCGACATTGTGGCATGGCGGCAAGTTGCTCCATGGGCCGACGATGGCATGGTCGAGCAAGATTTGGTCCTCTCCCGTGCGTTGATCGACGTCTACTCGGACACTCATTTGGCGGAGGCCCTTGCGTTCCGTGGCGGAACGGCCCTGCACAAGCTCGTGCTCTCGCCTCCAAGCCGTTACTCAGAGGATATCGATCTGGTGCAGGTCCGCCCTGGTCCTATTGGCGGTCTTCTCGACAGAATCCGGAACCGGCTGGCATGGCTCGGCGAGCCCGGGCGGGACCAAGGCGAAACGAACGTCACACTTCTCTATCGGTTCGACTCCGAGATTCCGCCGGTCCGGCGGTTGCGGCTCAAGATCGAGATACAGACCCGCGAACACTTCTCCGTCTATGGAGGGACAGACAAGAAAATTTGGTTGAAAGGTAAACGGGATTTCTTTGGAATATC
>CAYNXT010000343.1:0-1743 GCA_964401235.1 uncultured Planctomycetales bacterium | reverse complement strand
TTGAAGGGTTGAAGGGCGCGAACGGGGCGATGGATTTGAGATTTAAGATTTCAGAGAGGGGCGGCGGAGATATAGTCAATTGTTGTGGATCGCCCATGCTCAGGCGGCTTGTTGTTTAAGTCCATCCACGAACCGCACGCCCTGGATCACTTCGGGCAGCAAGTTCGATCCGTTCAGCAACCTCCAACTCGCCTCCGCACTTTGAGCGAGTTTGAACACCATCGTCAGGCAGGCGATGCGCGAGCCGCAGCCTTTCGTTTTCGCCGACCGCAACCTCACGGTGGCAAACGTGGATTCAATCGGATTCGTCGTACGAATGTGCACCCAATGCTCCGCCGGGAAGTCGTAGAGGGTCAGGAGCACATCGCGATCCTTCGCCAGGCATTCCGTCGCCTTGGGATACTTCGCCTGGTACGTCTCGATGAACAGATCAAACGCCTTCTGGGCCTCCGCCTTGGTTTCCGCCATCCAGATGTCGTGCAGCATGCTCTTGGCCTTGGGCTGCTTGCCCTTGGGTAGATCATTGAGCACGTTGGCCGTCTTATGCACCCAGCAGCGTTGCTCGCGCGTTTCGCCGTAGACCTGACGGATCGCCTTCCAGAACCCCAAGGCCCCATCGCCGATCGCCAGCTCCGGACCATGTTCCAGCCCGCGCGCTTTCAGATCGAGGAGCAGTTCCTTCCACGATTGCTCGCTCTCGCGGTAGCCGTCCTGCACGGCCACCAACTCCTTCTTGCCCTCGGGGGTGGCGCCCATCACCATGAGAATACACTGCCGTTGATTCTCCGTGTCCTCCAGGCGAACGTTGAAGTGCACACCGTCCACCCAGAAGTAAACGTAGCGTTTGCCCGTCAAACTCCGTTTGTTCCAGGTCGCGAACTCGGTCTGCCAGACTTCTTTGAGGCGGACCACCGTCGAGGCCGACAAGCCCGGTGCATCCTTACCCAGCAACGCCGCCAACGCCTCGCTGAAATCGCCCGTGCTGATGCCTTTGAGGTAGAGCCAGGGGATCAACTCCTCGATGCTCTTGGTTCGTCGCAGATAGGGCGGGAGGATGCTGCTGGTGAAGTGGAATCGTTGGCCCTGCTCATCCACCCGACGATCCTCGACCCGCGGGGCCTTCACCGCCACCGAGCCCAGGCCTGTCTGGATCGTCCGCTCTCGGTGATGACCGTTGCGAACCACCAGCCGATGTCCCTTCTCGTCCCTATGATCGGCGTGCTGATCGATGTAGCCCGCCACCTCCGCTTCCACGGCCGTGGCCAACAGCCGTTGCGCGCCGTCGCGGAGAATCTCGGTGAGCACGTCCTGGGGAGAACCCGCCAACGAGTCCGCGGAACTCGCTGGCAAAACGATCGTGCCTGTCGTATCCTTCTTCATGGCGTATCCTTTCAAAAACGGGTGCTCAAAATCACACCCAGGGTACGCCGCCTTTTTTCATCAGGCCATCCACAACATTTGGTTATACCTCCGCAGTCGAACGTGTTAGCTCTCGGTGGTAACGGCAACCAGGTGCTGTTGGGTTGGACACAAAACTCAGACAACGAAGACGGATTCAAGATCGACCGCAAGACAGGTTCAGGCGGCTCATGGGGACTACTGACGACAAAAGCTGCAAACGTCACAGCGCATGCTGACATCAGCCTAACCTACGGAACTAGCTACTATTATCGCGTTTACGCGTACAACGCCGCTGGACCGTCGCCCTATTCTAATGAGGCGTGCGGCACCCCGCTCGCAACA
>CAYNXT010000342.1:0-1750 GCA_964401235.1 uncultured Planctomycetales bacterium | reverse complement strand
AACAGTGGAAGGTGCCGAGGAAATCCTCGATGCACACGCCGGCGCGCCAGGAATGTCCGCAGTGAGGCGATCTCTTGTTGGAGCCTGACGTGTTCTTCCTGCATCACCCGCAACCGCTCGGTCAGGGTGGAGAGTTCGGCTTCCAGCTTCTTACGCGTTTCCTCCTCCCGCTTGAGCGATTGCTCCGCAGCCTCCCGCTTCGCCCGCTCCGCTTCCGCCGTGCGAAGCTCGGCCTTGATGGCGGCCAACTCCTCCTTGGTCACCCATTCCCCACGGTCGAGGATCAGGCCCTTGGCGCGTTGGCTCTCCTCGAAGGCCCGCTCCCGCTCCTGCCGCGACTTGAACGCCTCATAATCCTCGCGCCAGCGGGCCAGCAATGTCGTGCGTTCAGCCTCCGCGGCGGGCTCAATCTTGGCCACCAAGGCTCGCTCGAGGATGATGTGGCTTTCCCAGGCGATCTGGACGACTACCTCCGCATCGCCTTCGCGCAGCACGATCCCATCCAGCACCTGGCCGTTGGCCAAGTAGATCTGATCGGCCCATACCGGTCCCGCCAAGGGACATACGGCGAGCAACCAACACGCGATTCTCTTCATCTCATCCTACTCAGCTCCCTATCCCTGAATTCTGGAGGCGTTCCTCAGTGGGCCGCCTCCGCTTCCAAGCTTCTCTCTCTGTAATATTCGGCTGGTGACTGGCCAGTATGGACTTCAAGTTGGCGAACTAGGAGTTCTTCGCAACTGTCGATCTTGCACCAGATCTCAACCGTAGCTTGGGCCTCATCTCTTCGCACGTCACCAGGGTCCGTCATTATAGGCAGACCTCGTGGGAAATCAGATGAGCCATGGTTTAAGGAAGCCAGCCGTTGAGCTTGAGTTGTCAACCTGCTCGCATCGGCTTTAGCGTCATAGCTGACAGACTTGGCCACACAGTTTTCGCTACGTAAGCCTACCAACTTGAGTAGCTCAGTCTCAGAAATGCGCGGGTCTTGCAGCGACCGGCGCAACCGCAATTTCGCTGAACCATCTACTCCCAGATAGTCGAATTGAAAGGTTCGAGTGTAGTAATCGGGTTTTTCTCGCCGTGGTTCAGTAAAGCCAGAAAACCAGGCTCCATGGGCTTCGCTGACATGCCCACTTGAGGGCTCAGCCGCAACCCGATCCTCAGGTCTTGTGCCACTAAGCTGGCCTGATAGCTTCCCAGAAGTTCCTTGACTTGATACGTCTAGCTCCCATTCATAAAAAAGCTCTTGAAACTGGAAGGCATGTTCCTTTCCAACCATCTCATCCAACTTCTTTCGGACATAATGACGAGTGATGATTCGTGTAGCAATGCTTGGGGATATTTCGCATGGGAGTGTCGGAGCCGGATTTTCATACTTGTTTCCTAGAATCAGATCTCCTCCGACTTGGCTGTCTTGGACTGCAACGGCCTGATCACTGCTTTGCTCAATACGTTTTTCTGAAGGATGACTTGTTACTCGAGCTGCTTTGAGCGTGAAGCAACCGTTGAGCCACGCAGACAGAAGCCCACCGACTACGAGGAGAAGGGCCGCCACTATCTCAACCCTAATATTTTGTCGGTGATACAAATCTAGAATGCGCCTAATCATACTCCCATCTCACTGGCTGCGGGTGGGTGGCAGGGCGCTAGCCCTGAGCCGGGCCAAACTCCTAGCGGGTGGCTGACGGCGTCGGATAGCTTCAGGGGTGACGCGGAGCGGGGCCCCCACGCCCGCCCGCAGCCGACG
>CAYNXT010000341.1:0-1751 GCA_964401235.1 uncultured Planctomycetales bacterium | reverse complement strand
TCGGGACGCTCTCAGCGGGGATCAACCACGAAATCTGCAATCCATTGGGCATTGTCAAGGCTCAGTGCGAGGCGTTCCTGCTCGATTTGGAGGATGGCATCCTAATCGGCAAGTCCTCGCAGGATCTGCTGGACCGGACGTCCACCATCATGCGTGGGGCGCTGAAACAGATCGACCGGGCAACGGCCATCACGCAGAAGCTCTCCAACTTCGCTAAGCCCATCAAGGAGCCGACGACCCAACCGGTGTCTATCGCGCAAGAGGTTGACGAGGTATTGCTGCTAGTTGGGCATGACTTGAAGCTTGAGAGGATCGATGTCGTCAAAGAAATCCAGCCGGACCTTCCGGCTATTGTCGTGGACCGGCGGCAGTTCCAGGAGGTCCTCTTCAACCTGATCCGCAACGCCGGCCAGGCGCTTAAGCCACCCGGGACCATCTGGGTGCGGGCGCACACCGAGGGCGAGCATCAGGTGCGCATTGAGATCACTGACACGGGCGACGGGATTCCTCCCGACAAGCTGGGCAAGATCTATGACCCGTTCTTCACGACGAAGGAACCCGGGAAGGGCACAGGGTTAGGGCTGTTCATCGTGCGACAAATTGTGGAGCGCAATAAGGGCCGCATTTCGGTGGAGAGCGTGGTCGGAAAGGGCACGACGTTTTTCCTGGACTTTCCGGTGGCCCGCGCGGTGATGGCCGTCGCAGCAACGGCGCAGCAGTCCTAACGCCGGCTGATGTCGAATCCCAAGCTGGTGGCGATTGATGATGAGGTGGAGTTTACGAAGACGGTCGATGTTACCGGTAGACGTCCTTGCGGTCGCCGACTCGCATAACATGAATGGTTCGGCTGGCGGGGTGGGCGTCGTAGATGATTCGGAAATCCCCTGCGCGTAGTGAAAGGCTGCCACGCTTGTCGCCTTTCAGGGATTTTCCCTCAAGCGGGTGGCGGGCAAGGCCGTCGATTGCACGAATTAACTGCGGCAAGATCGGATGATGTTGTCGGCGGAGTTTCTTCAGGTCTTTGGCCGCGCCGGGATCGACAACGACGAACCACTCACCGGAGCTCACGTTTTAGTTGCTCCCAGGGAATGACGCGTCCTTTATGATAGCGGGTTCTGGCAGCGGCGAGCCGACGCGAAAGTCGAGGGGTAGGAAGATAGCCGGCCTCTGCAAGAAGCGCGCGGTAGTCGCCCACGCGAAGGACGACCACCGGCTCATCAATCGTCAGCGGATGTTGCAGAATTCTTGAGGAGGTCATCATGGCCCTCGACGTGGCTCCTTGTTACTATACCCTACGATCCCTCAAGGGTCAAGGGAGTCCCCTCCCAGCATGAGCCAGCCAGGAGCTGCTGAGCGGCCAGAGCATGACACTCGAGAGATTGTAGATTGCCCCCAGGCGCGGGGCGGTCACGAGTGATGACGACTAATGGTAAGCCGAGGATTGTGGCGATTGATGATGAGGTGGAGTTTACGAAGACGATCGACCAGTTCTTCAGCGCGCGCGGCTTCGAGGTGCATGTGGCGCTGACCGGCACCTCGGGCATCGAGCTGGTCGATTACCACCACCCCGATGTGGTGCTGGTCGATCTGAAGCTGCCCGGGATGGACGGGGATGAGATCCTCACGCACATCCGCCGGACGCATCCCGCCACCAAAGTGATCGTGATCACCGCCTACAATGACGGCGGCAAGACGCGGGACCGCCTGCTCGCCCTCGGGGCCTTCGCCTACTTCGACAAGCCGCTCTCCTC
>CAYNXT010000340.1:0-1757 GCA_964401235.1 uncultured Planctomycetales bacterium | reverse complement strand
ACGACCAGTTACGTCGCTGGCGAATCTGGAATGCCCTTGCGATCAACACGAGAATCAACAGCTTGAAGGTGGAGTGGGAACCCGCTACCATTTCTGCGGCGGTCATTCGCGTGGATTTGGGCGGGGGAGTTGCCTGGCCGCTGAACTGCTCCAGCCCCTCCGGACCGCCCGTGACGATCAACTTTTCTCCTCCAGGGTTGCTCGTGCCGGCAAACGCAGCGTGGAATGGCACCAGCGATAATGCCATCTGGTTTAGTACGACCAGCAGCGAGATGCAGGCTACCACGTCCGTGACGCTGACATTCACAATGGCCGATGATGTGCCTGCCGGTGGCCCGCTTGATCGCTCCGTTCGCGTTGCGCATTACGACCAAGATCCCGCTCTGCGGTCAGCCAGTTTCACGATCAAATCGACAGGCATCGTGCGGGAAGGAGTTTTTCCCTTTGAAACCTGGCGTCGCCTCCAAGCGGAGTATCGAATGTCGCATCCCAGCTCCATCACGCAGAACGGCATCATCGCGTCGGATCCCTGGCCGCCGGCCGATCGCCCTGGCTATCGAGAGCTTTCTCAACAACAGCCATGAAACGTTCTTCAATTCACGCCTTGACGCTGATTGAATTGGTGGTGGCGATTGCTGTCACAGCCGTTCTGGCTATTCCGCTTGGGCGGCTGTTGAGCGAGCAGTTACGCGGCGCCTTGGGAGCCCATGATTCGACAGTGGCGATGAGTTTGGCGCGCCATGAAATGGAGCGGTTGGATAGTTTGAATAATTTCTGCCATCCTCATCTGAATGTGACCGCTCCCACTCCTCCACCGGTCAACGGGTACTGGCCAACCTATCCATCGTATGCCCTCACCCGCACCGTGATCTGTCAGGTTCCAGACTGCACCTCTCAGAGTCCGGGAGTCTGTCACAATCCTGCTAACAGCCGAAACGGGATTAAGCGCATCGAAGTGCGGGTGACTAGGCAGGGCTCGCCAGAATCATTAGCCACACTCGTCACCTATCGGACCAAATACGTGTTGTTTGGATCATAGATGCGGTGCAAAGAAGACGCTCGCGGCATGACGTTGGTCGAATTGATCGTCGTGATGGCGATCATCGGCGTGTTAGCGGTGGTCAGCGCGCCGATGATGACGCATGGGGTTAAAACACTCGTGTTTCTCCCTAAAGCGCTCCTGGTCAACCACACGGCAACAGAGGTCATGCATCAGATCATCGAGGGAGGGCCCTCATCTGCAGGGACGCAGGTCCAGCCGATTCGCGGGTTGCGCCATGCCACGCGGTACGGCACTGATCCGGCGATCTGGTGCGCGACCCCAGGGCTCATCCTGTTTCGGACCTCGGATCATCGGTGCGTGATGCTCTCCCTCTCGGCCCAAGCGCAGTTGAGTCGTGCGGTGTGGTCCGGGCCGGCAATCCAGCCTTGGACTCATTCCTGCGGCAGTCCTACGGGGATCGTCTCTACGGAAACTATCCCCCCTGAGCCGCCAGGGAGTGTGCAGATTAGTGACCCAAGCACGTTGTTTCGATACTATAATCAAGCAGGCTCACCCCTGGCCTTATGGGGCTGTGGAGCAGCTATTGCCGCCAGTGTCCGTCGAGTGGACGTTGAGATTGTGGCGCAGACTGGATCGGGAAATTTTGATCAGGGCGACGCAAGAGAGCAAGTGCTCTCAGCCGTGGCGATTCGCGTGCCGTAAGAGCGCCTATCAAAAAGACTGTCAGGCGCTCTGGTTGGGGGTTCTGGGTTGT
>CAYNXT010000339.1:0-1760 GCA_964401235.1 uncultured Planctomycetales bacterium | reverse complement strand
CGCGGCTGGCGTCCCATCACTCACAACCTGTCCCTTCGGTACCCGGTACGGTTTCCCGGTACGGTTTCCCCTTCGGTACCCGGTACGGTTTCCGCTCCTGTGCTTGACTGGCTCACCGCGTTCCCCTGGAACCCGGTATTGATCTACCTCGTCTCCATTCGTCATATTGCTGACTGATAATTTGTTTGAGTCTTTCATAATTTTCCCAGCTATCCTGGACATGATAGAAGCTGGGTAGATTGGCTGCCAATAGTTGTTCGTAATCGGTTAGATAACTACCACGCTCAAAGTCGAAGTAGTACTGAGCGAAAGCGTTCCCCTCTTCATTGAGATCTTCATTTGTGAAGGCTCCATCCATCTGTTCGAAGACTGCAGGGCCTGTCATCTCTCTTCCCTTAAAAGCCTGGATGAGGCGACCTGCGGTTTTTTTGAAATCTTCACTGTAGAGGTCACGATCGATAATCCACCCCAGAAACATGCCTGAATGAACAAAAGCTTGTTTGATTGGCAACCCTGCAGGATAATCGCCTTCATAATGATATTTTGCCTTGTCGTAGACGATAACTTTGCTCATCTTGGTGCTCTCTTGACGATTGTTTGAATTGCTTGAAGCGTCCCTCGAAGCGGCAGAGGCACATTTTGACCAACCAGCGTTCCCGCTCCGGCCTCAATGAGCTTGTCTTTTGCAACTTGAAGCAACGTCCGTTCGGCTGAGCCAGATTTTACCTCAATGTTAAATAACTGTCTCCCGCGTCTGGCGAGCATGTCGAATACACGTCTTCCCAATGGAGTTTGAGCAGAAACGTGTCGCCCCAAAACCTCAAATCCCTCGTTGGGTAACTGTCGCGCTACAAGTTCCTCTGCAGCTAACCCAGCTGCTCGATTGGCAGCGACTCGTTGAGCCATTGTGGAAGCAGTTCGGTCCGCAATTCCTTTGAACGCGTTTTTCGCCCCACCTCCAAGCGTTGACTTGCCGCCACCCGTGCCGAGGTTGAAAGCGGCATCCGCCACAAACGCTGCCAGACCGACCCCTGCCAATACTTTCTCCCAGCCTTGACCAACTCTCAACAGGGCTGCGGCTTCTTGAATCGACTTGATATTTAACGTGGCATCCGCCACAACGCCTCCCAGGCCCTGAAGGCCGCCGGCAGTTTGAGCCGAACTGATGCCTTGAAGCGGCTCAAGCGGATCAAACTTGGTAGGTTCGATGGGGCCAGGAGGGAGGTTGGACTCAGCCTGGGGTTTGCCGAAAGCAAAGCGGAAGATCAGGTAGACGGCTATTGCGATCGCTAGGCCGACCAGGGGATTGGCTAGGGCCGCAGCTACACCAGTTTCGGCGGCTAAGCCGCTGGGATCAGCATATCGGAGTGGATTGTTCCTGACGCACGAGAAACGGTTCAGGAGTTGGGGATTGAACGGATCTTGGACGATGGGATCGGGAGAGATGAAGCGGCCAATGGTGGAGTCGTAGTAGCGGGCGTTGTAGAAGTGCAGGCCGGTTTCGGGATCGAGGCGCTGGCCGGTGAAGGTGTGCGAGACAGGCAGCGGAGACGGCGGGTTGACGATCTCCCCAAAGGGCGCGTAGGCCAGGCGGGCCTGCGGAGCGCCGGCGGCATCGGTCACCACGTTGGTGGAGCCGAGGTGATCCGTGTGGAAGAAGCGCAGCTCACCACTCGACGTTTTGGCGGCGATGCGCGCACCCCCGGCGAAGCTGTATTTCGTCGTGGGCCCCCCCTCGACTTCCTACAGCTCGCCGACCT
>CAYNXT010000338.1:0-1761 GCA_964401235.1 uncultured Planctomycetales bacterium | reverse complement strand
CGGACGTGGATTATATTGTGTCAGGTGATACGAAGCATCTGCTGCCGCTGCGGGTTTTTCAGGGGATTCCCATCCAGGCACCGCGGACGGTGCTGGATCAGCTGAGTTAGGAAGCGTTCCCATTGTGCAGCCGTTCGAGCGGGAACAGATCCTCAACGCCGTCCGCGGGGTATTGGCGCGGCGGTAGCGGTAAGCAAATAGGAGTCGCCTAGTAGGGGATTAGACAGCAGCAATGTTGCCACTTGAATATTACGCCTATTCAGGACTACTGAACTTCATCGTGGCTGGATCGGTCTCCATCCTTGTACTACGCAAATGCCCGGAATTGCCCATCGCAAGGTTGTTTTCCTACTTTACAGCGCTTGTAGCGGTATGGGCTTTGTTTTATTTCTTATGGCTGAGAACTACGGAAAATCTCCCGCTCGCCACCTTCTTCTTACGAACCTGCATGATCCCTGTGATTTTTATGCCGCCGTTCTTTCTCCACTTCGCGTCAGAATTATCTGGTCGACTGAAGCTGAGGACATTTCATTTCGCGAACTATCTTCTAGCTACAGTCGTTTGTCTAACCGTATATACCCCTGCATTATCTTCCACCCCGACACCCTTCCTCGTTTTCCCCGTTTGGCTGCTTGCCGGGCCTGTATTCCATATCCATCTGACCCAGATGGTAACCTCAGTCGTATGTGGTCTTTGGTTATTAGTGAGTACTGCCGTCAAGACTACAGGTCGATTTCGAACTCAGTTATTGTGGGTATTCTGGGCGTATTGCATTGGGTTCATTTCTGGGTTCACCAACTATTTCGCTTGGTATCGAGTTCCAATCGAGCCTGTCCTTACCCCGCTTGTGTCCATCCATGTAATGGCTATCGCATATGCGATTGTAAAACACCACCTCATGGACATCCGTATTATTGTTCGGAGGAGCCTTGTCTACTCAGCGCTCATCGCCTGTATTACAGCTGCGTACCTGGTCATGGTGCTCATCATGGAGAAATGGTTTCAGGGCTTTTTCGGTTATAAATCAGTTATCGCGAATGGGGTAGTGGCCTTTTTGATCGCGATCTTCTTCAACCCGCTTCGTGAGCGGATCCAAGCCTTCATCGATCGAGCGCTGTTCAAGGCGACGACTCCGGAGCTGGCGGAACAGCGCGAGCAGCTGCTGACGGAGGTGCGCAAGGGGGAGCAGATGAAGGCGGTGGCGACACTGGCGGCCGGGCTGGCGCATGAGATCAAGAACCCGCTGGCGTCCATCAAGACGTTCACCGAGTACCTCCAGACGCGGCATGAGGATCCAGAGTTCCGGGCGAAGTTCCAGAAGATCGTCGGCGGGGAGGTGGAGCGGATCAACCTGATCGTGCAGCAACTGCTGGAGTTTTCCAAACCGGTGCCGCCGAAGCTGATGCCGCTGGAACTGCCGCGCCTATTGGATGAGACGCTGGAGTTTCTCGGCGGCGAACTCGTCCAACACCACGTGGACGTGAGCCGGCGCTACGAGACCGAGGCACGCATCCTCGGCGATCCGCAGCAACTCAAGCAAGTCTTCCTCAACCTCTTCCTCAACAGCCTCCAGGCCATGAATGGAAGGGGACAGCTCGAAGTGCGCACGGCTCTGCGGGGAGCGGAGTTGGAGGTGAGTATTGCGGATGACGGGGCCGGCATCGCGCCCAAGGACCTGCCCCACATCTTCGAGCCGTTTTACACCACGAAGACTAACGGGACCGGCCTGGGCCTGGCCGTGGTGCAGGGTATCGTCAAGGA
>CAYNXT010000337.1:0-1767 GCA_964401235.1 uncultured Planctomycetales bacterium | reverse complement strand
GCGGCGCGTGGCCAGAGCCGTGCAACAGGCTCTCGAACAGGAGACCGCCGCATGAAGAAGCTCACAGCGGAATTCTTCGAGACATTGCGGAGGCACTTGGAAGGAGTAGGGGCTATTCGACTGGACGCCAATGTCCGCGAAGTCGAGCACGACTACCTTTCTCCCGAGATCCGAATCGGCCTTTGGGGACAATACTCGTCCGGTAAGTCTTCGGTCATCAACGCGATTCTCGGCGAGGTGATTCTCCCTTTCGCGATCACTGAAACAACGAGCGCAGTTACGGAAGTGCGCTACGGCCCATCGCGCCAGATAGCGATCGTTCCATTCACTGCAGGAAACGGGGCAGTTTACCCCTATTCCTTTGAGTTGGTCACCGCGCTTTCCGCAGGCGAGCGCAAAGCTAGCCACCTAGCCAGCACTATCCGAAAGAGATTGAACGCAGCGACCTATGACTCGTGCATGGACCAACTGCTTCGGGAAGGAGTGGTCAAAACACTTCCGGACGGGAACGTCCGTAGCCTGGTACGGAAGGTCGTTATTACCCTGCCCCACGATGCCCTCGCGAACGGTTGCGTCTTCGTCGATTTGCCGGGTCTCAGCGGTCGTGAAGCCAGCGAGGCACTTGCTCTGAAGGAAATCCAGAGCTGTCAAATCGTTCTCTACGTAAAAGCGTGTCATATGCCGTTGAGCGAATTCGATATTCGAGTTCTCGAGGCTTTGGCTCATCGTAACAAGATCCCGCTCTTCGCCGTCTACAATCTGATCGACTTGGAACTCAGGAAGCACCACCGAGAAATCAGTAATCCAGAGAAGCTGCGCAGCCGTATTGCCGAATGTCTCGCGACATTTAAAAGTGATATTCTGCCCTATACTCGTGTCGATGCCGCCTTGCACCTCAGCCCTCTTGCCGTTCTGGCTCTCCGGCGCAACGGCGGCGACGCCGGAGCGGCGATGGCTTCACTCAAGACGGAATGGAAAGACACCTTTCGTTTCTTAGCCGCGGACCACGATCTTGATCTCCTTTCAGGGTGCTCCGCCCTCTCCGCTCGGCTCGGTGGTGCCGTCGATGCAGTACGAGATGAGGCCAAGGGGCTAGTCGCATCGCGTGCCCTCCGCGTGCTTATCTACCAGATACTCGCCGAGTTCGAAGATCACAAGGCGTCTCTCGAACGGACTCGCCGCCTCTCGGTTGAAGAGAGGGACAGAGGTTTCACGGAGATTCAGAAAGCCGAGGCTGAAATTTACTACCTGGAACAGCTATTCCCCGATCGGGCAGAGCACATTCTCAAGACTACAATTGGACGACACCTTCCAGACGCCTATAGAAAGTGGGTCGCGCGTGCTGTCGACGATCTTGGCGATTCCACGCTAGCTTTCCCGGACGAGAGGGCGGTAGGAGAATTGCTCGCCAGACGGCTGGAGAAAAGAGCCGAGGAAGGCAGTCACTCTGAATCGTTCAAAGATTCCATCCTCATCGCTATCACCGAGGTGTTTGCGCTCTACAATACCCGGCTAGCAGAGATCGCTCAGCATTTGAACCTCACGCTCGCTATCCTGAAGGCAGATCTTGCCAAAATCACGGCCGTGTCTAAAGAACGAGCCGAAGACGGGGTGGTCTTCCAATCCATCATTGACACAGGCATCGGGTCCTTGACGGGTGGATTATCCGTAAGTGTCCTCACGGATGCGGCGACAGCGGCGGCTGATGTCTTCGGAGTGTTCTTCGGCGGGTTCGGGATTTTCACCGTAGTGCGGGGGGCAGTCCGC
>CAYNXT010000336.1:0-1767 GCA_964401235.1 uncultured Planctomycetales bacterium | reverse complement strand
AAAGGCATGCACCACACCCTGAGCCGCGTGACTGCGCAAGTCATCGAGCCGCTGGATTGCAGTGACGACCGGTTGAGTCATCTGTTGCAACACTTGAGTAAGCCGACCTATTGGCACCAGATCGAACGCGATTTGAATGCACGCAGCATTGCGATTTATGACTTGGCTCAGGACGTGATCCGCTGTGATGCCACCACGGTGTCAGGCGATCATGAGGTGACCGAAGAGGGCCTGTTCCAATTTGGCCATAGTAAAGATGATCCCACCCGGCCCCAGATGAAAGTGATGCTGGGGGCGTTGGACCCCTTGGGGATGCCACTGGCGACGGATGTGTTGTCGGGGGAACGCGCCGATGATGGCTTATACCTCCCAATCATCGAGCGGATTCGGAGCGGGTTGCACAAACCCGGTCTGCTGTTTGTCGGCGATTGTAAGATGAGTGCCTTGGAAACCCGTGCGTATCTTTCGAAGCACCAGGACCTGTATTTGTCGCCGTTACCCTTGACCGGGGCGACGGCTGAGGCCATGGACGTCTGGATCACCGAGGGGGTGACGAAAGGCGAGGCAGGCGAGTTAGCACGGCTATTTCGCACCAATGACCGTGGTCACGAGGTGCTGGCGGCCGAGGGCTATGAACTGGCGCGGACCTGTGATGCGCCGGGCGGGGCAGTGGCCGCAGCGGCATGGAACGAACGAGTGTTGGTGATTCGCTCCCCCATGCATGCGGACCAACAGGTCGCGGGGTTGGAAAAACGTCTGCGCCGGGCGGAGACAACACTGGCGGCCCTCACGCCCCCCAGAGGGCGGGGGAAACGGCAAATCACCGACGAAGCGACGCTCCTGGAGGCCATTGCCCTCGTGCTCAAGGACCATCGGGTGGACGGGTTACTGCGCGTGGCCTGGGAAAAACAGGTCGAGCAGACCACCCAATATGTGGGCCGAGGGCGAGGCGCTTTGAGCCGCGAGAAGCGGGTGATCGAGAAAATCCGCTACCACATCACCCAGATCGCTCGCCAGGAAGACCGCATCACCGACCTACGCCAACGCTTTGGTTGGAAGGCGTTTGTCACCAATGCCGGGGCCGAGCGGCTGTCGTTACAGGATGCGGTGTTGTGCTACCGCCACGAATACCGCGTTGAGCGCATTTTCCACCGCCTCAAGAGTCGTGTGCAGATCGCCCCGTTGTTTGTCAAGCTCAACGAGCAAATTGAGGGTCTCACGTACCTGCTGACACTCGGTGTCCGTGTGCTCACGGTCACGGAGTTTGTCCTGCGCCGGTCTCTGGAGCAAGCGCAAGCGAGCCTCCCCGGTTTGCACCCGGAGAACAAGCAAAAGGTCACCGCCAAGCCCACAGCAGAGCGGATCCTAAAAGCATTTTCAGACATTTCGCTGACGATCATCAAGCATGCCGCCGGAGAGGAAATTCTGCGTCGGCTGACACCCCTGTCAGAGGTCCAGGAGGATATTCTGCAACGGCTAGGGTTAGGGACTGCGCTCTATAGGCAGCTTGAAATTCAGGAAACAGAAAATTGATGGGGCGAATGGAGAGATTAAACTTAAATGTTGCACGAAAAACGTATTCGATCCCTTGCGATCCGCATCAAATCAGGCTGCCAAGGCTTCATGTGCCCGCTAGAGCCTGCCGCAGCTCAGCTTCGTAGCGTTGCACCCCGCCAATTTGGGTCAACTTCTGAAGGATATGCCGTTTTTCTTTCAATGATCCGCCTAAAGGCTAGGATGAGTTAAGGTAGCGTTTTTCAAGGTCTG
>CAYNXT010000335.1:0-1779 GCA_964401235.1 uncultured Planctomycetales bacterium | reverse complement strand
CCGGTGCCGTTCCCACTCCATCGGCTCTTGCGGATTCTTCCGGATCTCGCCGTAGGTGGCGTTGGGTTTGACATCACGCTGACACTGCGTCATATCGCTTGCTCCTCTTGGGATGACTTACACGGGTCTTCCAAATCGCGCCAGGTCTTTAACCCCTCGACGAGTGAATACTTAGGCTCAAATCCCAGAACCTTTCGAGCCTGGGAAATGTCCAAATAGCAGCGAGAGCGGTCACCGTGTTCAACATACTTAATACCAGCAGGGCATCCGGGCGGAGAGAACACACTCACAACCGCCTCCGCCATCGCTCTCCATGATGTTTCCGCTCCGCTGCCAATATTAAACGTCCCCTCATCACACTGGCTTTTCACAGCACATATGACCCCTCTGAGCGCATCTTCCACGTACAAGAAATCCGAAGTGCGCTGACCGCATGCATACACGGTCAGTTCTTCCGACTGGTAAGCCTGCCTGACCCATCGGCTCAACGTTCGATCGCCCGCAAGCCCAAGCCCATACAATTGCGCAAAACGCAGTGCGAAGAACTCAATCTGATGATCCCGACAAAATTTCGCCGCCAGCAGTTCCGAGGCCAGTTTCGTCATCCCGTAAAACCCATCAGAATTAGCAGCCGGATAGGTAGCAGCGCACTCCGGAATCGGCAAAACCTCGCCCGGGGCGTACACTGCCATGGAAGAGCAGAGAATCACCCGGCGAACCGCCCGGGCGTAAGCGTAACGCAGGAGGTTAAGAGTTCCGAGCACGTTGACGCGCACCATCTGTTCAATCGCTTCAGGTGTAGCCACGCCGCGCTGCAAAACAGCCGCAGCATGCACGATCACCTCAACACTGCTTGGCAACCGCATGCACTGGTCCAGATCGGTAAGGTCGCAGACAACCCATCGGCTCCTACGTTCCGCGGATCGTGACGCTGCGATGACCTCGTGTCCGTCGCACCCAAGTACAGGGAGGAGGTACGAACCCAAAAAACCCGAAGCGCCGGTGACGAGTATCTTCATTATGGCCCAACCTGCATTCTGCCGACTTGCCGATATGTATCCCAGGAAATCAACATCTCTTCCCAATGCCGCAAAATTACACCATCACGTTTTCGCTGTAGGATAACCGGCTCGCCTAGTACGACCTGGCGCACAACGGCATCAACCTCGTTGAAGCCGACCATGGCTCGCATGATGGTAGTGCCGGAAAAGCGCGGGTTGATTTCAAAGACGACGGGCCCCCGCTCCGTCACACGCAACTGGAAGTTCGACGGCCCATACGGGTCGAGGCGAACCGCGATACGTCTGACGGCATCATCAACCTCGGGATAGTCGCTGATATAGGTCCGATACGTGTTGCCGTCCTTCAGATCGCGTTTCATTGAGATGACGCCCAGACACTCGCCGTCGAAGACAACCGCCCCACACGTATATTCGTGCGCCGGATCGCCGATGTATTCCTGGACGAGGGGCTCTTCCGTTTTCTCCACCGCTTCCATGAGTTCGTCCCAGTCGCCCACGCACGCGACTCCGCGGGATCGCGCGCCGCGCCGCGGCTTGACTATGACTGGAAAACCCACTTCCTCAACAAACGATCTCAGATGGTTCGAGTCTATAGTGGAATAGGGATAGGGGAACCCATACGACTTCAAAAAGAGGCACGTCTCCCACTTGTCATTGCCGATCTTCACCACAGCAGGTGAGCTGACCACAACCCGGCAATCGCTTTGGACCTCAATCTCCTCTCGGTATTGGGCCAGCAACGGAATTTCGAAGTCGG
>CAYNXT010000334.1:0-1814 GCA_964401235.1 uncultured Planctomycetales bacterium | reverse complement strand
GCTCACCACCCTGAGGGGACTCGAAGGGAGGCCGGGAGCCCGATTCTCTATCAGATGGATGAGTCTGTCTGTAGGGATCGGGCTTTTTATTTGCGCTAAAGCAAGCAGGCTCATCCCTGGCGGGTGCAGTAAGGGCCGAGTCCTGACTGCTGATAGCTGACCGCTGAATACTTACGAAGGGAGGTCTCCATGGAATATTCCAAACCCCTTTCTTCTCCTTCAAGCGCGGCAAAACCCAAGCTGCTCGACCAAGTGCGCCAGGCGATCCGCACCCGCCACTATAGCTATATGACCGAGAAAGCCTACGTTGGCTGGATCAGGCGCTTCATCTTCTTCCATAACAAACGACACCCGGCGGAAATGGGCGAGGCGGAAATCGCCCTATTCCTTTCGAGCTTGGCGACTGACTCCCGTGTCAGCGCCTCCACCCAGAACCAAGCCCTGAATGCGATTCTATTTCTTTACAAAGCCGTTTTAGGTAAGGAGATCGGCTACGTGAATGCTGTTGTTCGGGCGAAAAGGCCGCACAGGCTACCGGTTGTGTTGACACGGCAAGAGGTCAGGTCTATTCTCGGCTGCCTCGATGGCTCGGATTGGATTATGGCCATGTTGCTCTACGGAGCAGGCCTCCGACTGATGGAATGCCTGCGGTTGAGGGTCAAGGATATCGATTGCACCAGTAACCAGATCGTAGTCCGGGCTGGCAAGGGAGACAAGGACCGGCACACGATGCTTCCGGCAGCAGTGAAAGAACCGCTCGCCAAGCACCTTGATCTGATAAGACGACACCACCAGCGCGATCTTGAGCGCGGCCTGGGCGGAGTCGCTCTGCCCAATGCCCTTGAGCGCAAATACCCAAACGCAGGGAAAGAGTGGGGGTGGCAATGGGTGTTCCCGGCAACCAGCCATTACACCGACAGGGCAACGGGAGAGAGACGCAGGCACCATCTTCACGAGTCCGTATTACAGAAGGCAGTCAAAGAAGCCGTCCGAAGAGCAGGGATATCCAAACCTGCCAGCCCACATATCTTTCGTCACTCCTTTGCGACGCACTTGCTTGAAGACGGCTACGACATCCGAACGGTCCAGGAACTGCTTGGACATAGAGATGTCAGTACCACAATGATCTACACCCACGTGTTAAATCGCGGCGGAAAGGGTGTCTTCAGCCCCGCTGATCGGCTTTGATCCCAGCTCAATGGACGAGGGGTTTGGAGGCTGGACGATGAGAGGACGGCGCTTATTGTTGGGGGTGCGTGATGTCAAAGAAGAGGCGTAAGTTAAAGACGAGAGATTCGCAGTCCAGAGCCGGGTGTATGCCGCATCTGAAAAATGATGGGCTCCATGTGTTTGTGCCTGGGAGCGCCCCTTCGCCGGAGACGCTGGATGACATGACCCGGCTTTATCAGCAGAACATTCGCAAGTCAGCGTTGTGGGATGAGATGGTAAAGGAGTTCGGAGAGGAAGAAGCCGAACGAATCCTTAGGAAGTTTCGTGTTGAGATCCGATGAGTGGTACCGTGCTACACTGCGGGCTGATATCTGGTTAGCTGGACAGGGGTTCAGCAGGAACCGACAATAACCGGAGGAGAAGATCGTGTTATGGCTCTGAATGAAATCGTTGCTACGGTGGCTTTGGTCTTCCAGATAAAAAGTGGTGCGGTTGTCGGTTCTGCCACTGGGTTCTTCTACACCCGAAACAACGAACTGTTTTTCGTTACGAACCAACACGTGGTTCGCAACGACACGGACGGGGTGATACCAGACACGCTAAGATTGCGGCTTCATACCGATCCCAATGACATTGCAAAGAAC
>CAYNXT010000333.1:0-1816 GCA_964401235.1 uncultured Planctomycetales bacterium | reverse complement strand
ACCAGTTCTGGATCGTCACGTAGCGCAGCGTCGCGTGCGGCATCGCGATGAGCTCCACGACCGCCGAATGCAGCGAATCAGACGAATAGCTCGGCGCGGTGCAGTTGTGCACCGCCACGCCACCAGCCACGTAAGATTCATCCCCCTCGACGCTGAAGTTGTAGACCGGAGTGTTCTTCACCACCCGCTTCGTGATCCGCTTGATCGGAACATACGCGTATTGGCCATCGATGGCGAACATCGTGGCACGCTTTTTACCGTTCAACGCGCCCTTCACCGACACCCCCACGAGCTTCCCGAACGGTCGAGCAAACTCGCCACCAATTCCCACGGTGTACATCGTTTGCCGACCCTCATGCCGACGGATTTGCCGATTGAGAAAGGCTACAATCCCCAGGCGCAGCAAAATATCTCGAAGCTGGCGCGCGAAGACCGGCGAGATGGTGCTCAACCGACACAGCTCCTTGCGCCCGTGCTTGTTGTGTTGGTTGTAATAATTTCCATCACCTCGAAACACGCCAAGAATCAGCTCGCGCTGCTTCTCGGGTGTCTCGAGCATCATCCACTGCGGGATCCGTCGAGTCGCAGCCGACTCGCCGAAGAGTTGCCGGAATGCGCGCGCCAGTTTCGCAGAGCTGACGACGAGATTGATCCCGTGGTTCTTGGGGTGTGGAAATTCATCCGCTTTGGTCACCCCAAGGGTCTGCCGGAGGAGGCGCTTGACGTCCTCGATCAATTCGCGCTCAGTCTCGCCGAACGCGAAATGGATGTAGCCGCGAGGATCCGTGCTCCCCTCCGCGAGGAAATAGCCTGCCAGCCGGAAGAATGCCGGGGTGCTGGGTAACTCTACGGTTTCCGTCTTGCGTCGGAACGGTACGTCAACCGTCGCCGACAGCACGGACTCAATGATGCGGTTCACCGGTACCGCGAGATAATCCCTCTGCTGAAGATTCTTCGGCGTCCCCCATTGGACCTTCCAATCCCGGTTGCGCTCATTGGCGCGCTCCCGCTTGACATAGAGGAATGGGTGCTCTTCGGTGACCTCGAGCCGCTGCGTGGAGTCGCCATACACCTCGATGGTGTAGAGCGGTCCGCTGTACGGCCGCTCCTGCGTGTGGTAGACGTGGCGATACTCGCCGGTGTGCGTCAGAACACGCTGGCCCACTTTGATCTGCTCGATGGGTTTATAGTCTGGGTTCGTGGTAATGAGCGCCCCTTTGGTAAAACAGCCCTCAAAATAGGTGACCTCTGCTCCTTCATCCGCGATGATCAGTGTTCGCTCAAATTGTCCCATATTTTTCGCATTGATACGGAAATAGGCTTGAAGCGGCATCTCGACTTTCACGCCTTTAGGCACATAGATGAACGACCCGCCCGACCAGACCGCCGTGTTGAGCGCCGCGAACTTGTTGTCGGCCGGCGGGATCACCGTCCCGAAGTAGCGCTTGATGATCTCCGGCTGCTCCTTGAGCCCGGTGTCCATGTCGAGGAAGATCACCCCTTGTTTCTGCAAGTCTTCTCGCATGGAGTGGTACACGGCTTCCGAATCGAATTGGGCGCTGACTCCCGCGAGGAACTTTCGCTCGGCCTCAGGGATGCCCAGGCGGTCAAACGTCTCCTTGATCTCCGGCGGCACATCCTCCCACGACTCGCTTTTCTTCTCCGTGGGCTTGAGGTAGTAGAAGATATCGTTGAACTTGATGCTGTTCAACAGCTCGGTGTTCGCCCACTGCGGCATCGGCTTGGCTCGAAAGTAGCGGTAGGCGCGCAGCCGGATGTCCGTCATCCACTGAGGCTCGTCCTTCATCCCGGAGAT
>CAYNXT010000332.1:0-1826 GCA_964401235.1 uncultured Planctomycetales bacterium | reverse complement strand
GGTAGTCTCGGATGCGTACGGGCTCAGACGGTACCAGACGAACGACGTGTTCGAGTGTGTAGGCATGAAGCGCCAAACACCGCTTCTTCGCTTCCTGAGGCGGGCGGGCTTGAGCTACTCATTCACGGGCGAGAAGATCACTGACCAGCAGCTCCTGGAGGTGTATGAGACGATTCGACAGGCCGCCAAGGCCCCCGGGACTGTCTTCGTGTGCTTTCCAAAATTGAATAAGGGGAGCGTGCCTGGCTATGTCTTCGTGTGTGCTGATGCACAAACGATTGCGCCGAACTCCCTGTCGCCTGAGCGATTCGACGAGGCGTTGATGCGAGTCAACGAGGAGTATGCCAGCAAGCGAAAGTCAGGTCGTTTAGCCAAACCAGAGACGGTCATCTGTGGTTACGAAACGCTTGTGGTGAAACTGATGCGTTCAGATTCTCGGTACCGTGGGGCAAGTCCGGCCCAATTTAAGCCCCTGCCGCTTTATCAGACGTTCTGGGAACATCTGGACCAGTGACTGGAAGGGAGGGTGTCCTGATGGATCAAGCAACAGCTCGACAGAGCCCCTGGCTGCGCTCAGCTGCATGGGATGGTTTCTGGATGCTGTCCGGCCTATGGCTTTTGCTGCCGATATTGGGATTCTCCGGCACTCCTGCTGCTCTCAAAATCATGCTCATTGGTGCCACTGCACTCCTTTGGCTTTCGCATCGCTTCGCGACCACCTATAACGCCTTTTGCATGCCAGCGTATCGTAAACTGCTCCATGATCAGCGGGGGAGGTTCGTGATATTGCCAGCGGTCATCGTGATTCTGACATTTACTTTTGTCTTTGCGCCAGAATTTACGCCACAGTTGAACATGTGGAACAGAGTACAGGTGCTCGCGACGATCTTTTTCCTCTACAACTCCTACCACTTTGGCATTCAACATTACGGTGTGCTCAGTATTTATCGGATTCGAGCTGGTCAGGGGCACTCAGGTTGGCTCAAACGGTATGAGAAGTTCTTCGCAGTTGCTGTCGGGACAATTGTCGTTGCTCTTGCGCAGATAGGCCATGGAGCAGAGGTGGTCGTTGACTCCTTCATTTACAACGCGGTGCCGAGAGAGACTTTTCTGTCGATGTTTGGCGTCCTTCAGAAGGTGGCGCCGCCCGTAGTACTGGGTCTCGCTGGCGGGTGCTATGTGGGTGAGTTCAAGAACGAGCCGGTGTCACTACCAAAGGTGCTGTACGTCACTGGCCTAGCGTTGCAGGGCATTTTCGCCTACTTCTTAGAGCCGATCAGCTTTCTCATGCTGTGGGGAGTACAGCACTGGTTGGTCTCGGTAGCACTAGGAGCACATATGGCGGAGAACGATGCTAGCGAGGTTCCAACCGGATCACGATGGTATGCCATTTGGGCACGCTTCAACAAGGGGTTCTGGCCGACCGTGTTTATCCTGGTTCTTGCGTCAGTTGTCTTGACTCCGTTCTTTGAATTAGCTGTACATCCGTATAAAGTCGGGTGGGCCCCCAGTATTCTCTCTACGTTTGGGTCCCTGCTTGAGAATACCTTTGCGACGAGGTT
The DNA here is from genome assembly GCA_964401235.1 of uncultured Planctomycetales bacterium. Classification (GTDB taxonomy): domain Bacteria; phylum Omnitrophota; class Gorgyraeia; order Aquiviventales; family Aquiviventaceae; genus CAYNXT01. The sequence continues at coordinate 264 of CAYNXT010000332.1, read as the reverse complement.
CTTTATCGCGCTGAACTTTGTGTCCGTCTATGTACACTTCGTGATGGATCGTGCGGTGTTTCGATTTTCTGACCCAGAGGTGAGAAACGTCTCGGTGCCCCTGCTCTTCAAGCTGACCGGCTGACCGTTGGCGATGGAGACCTCTCGTAAGCTCGCCCCTGTGCTCTGGGTGCTACTTACACTGTTCATTCTGAGGGTAGCGAGTCAGATGTTGGTCGCTGTCGGTTGGGCACCGTTCCTCCCCCCGATGGAGGCGTGGCAGTC
>CAYNXT010000331.1:0-1827 GCA_964401235.1 uncultured Planctomycetales bacterium | reverse complement strand
TGCCGACCCAGCGGTGCTGGCTCTCCGGCTTGACCCGGCAGAGGATCTTGCCGTTGTGGAACAGCGGACATTTGGCGGTCATTAGGCGCTCCGTCGAGCTCCCCGCTGCCGATCGAGATAATGGCGAACATGCGTCACATAGCGCCGATAGAGCGTTGGAAATCGCTTCACGTTCCGATACACGAGCGGGTCCTTGATCGTTTCGTATTCGTGTGCCAGACGGTTGCGCAACCCGGCTGTGCTCGCGAGTTGCTTGCCAAATTTCCACGGATAGATCCCTCGGTGCCCCAGCTCAAGAAACGAACTGTAGTACTCCTTGGGCGGAGGCAAGCCGGCTCGCGTAACCAACAGACCATTCGTATCAACGGCCGCTTCGACGATTAGCTCAATCAATCGCTCAGCGCTATGCTTCACCAATCCGGTGGCGCAGTATTCCTCCAACGTATACGCGTGACTTAACTGTTCGAGCTCTTGAAGGTAGGATCCCAGCCTCGTGAGCTTATCGCGAATTAGCGCGAGATCGTCTGCCACGCTGGCCGTACCCCCTTCACCAACCGATCAAGGAATCGATCTTGGAGCGCCAAGAGTCTCCGGCTATCATCGTAGCGCTTCATTGCAGCAAGTTGAAACAACCGAAACGCCCCTGCTCGCCGTTCATAGAGCAGCGTGCCGGTCGAGGCCACTTGCCACTGCAACAAGGGATTCGCATGGTTGAGCACCACCACATCCACATCGTTGCGATGGAACAGCGGTGTCAGGGCGTTGATGAGGTCAAGCTCGCAACTGGGTGTTGGCGTCCGCTGCATCCAAAAGGCCAGATCCACATCGCTCTGACCGGTCGCCCTGCCTTGAGCCGCCGAACCAAACAGGGCGGCAAAGGCGACACGCTGCGTCCCGCAAAAGCGGCGGAAGGCCGTTTCAGAAACGCCGTCAAGACGATCGGATTTCATGCGCTGACGATTTCTCATCAGAGATGGCTCTCCGGTTTGATTCGGCAGAGGATCTTGCCGTTGCGAAACAGCGGACACTTCGCCGCCATCTTCACCGAATCTTCTGCTGCACAAACGCAACGACGTGCTGAGCGAGCTCGACAGCTTCTTTTGCCTCTCGCTCGGTATAGATCTCGTAAGGCACATCTGGAAATGCCAGGACATCAGGGTAGCGTGTCGGGATATAGTAGTGATCAAGGATTTTCCCTGCATCGATGAATTGCCGAAAGCTCTCATTGTAGGCAGCACACGATTCGACGAGTTGCTTTACTGAATGGATATTCACGAACCGTTCTCCCTGTCCGTAGAGAAACGCTTTGAGCGCCAGTTGACCAGTTTGCTCTGCGTAAAAGCAGCTGTCCGCAAAACAGGAATCGCGAAGGAGTGCCTGCGCCACATTCAGCGTATGCTCCGCTTGTTTAAGCCAACGCGTCGCCTCATCCTTAGGATGGGGCTTCATAAACAACCTGACCGTCTTGTATAACCTGCTCCGCAAAAGGTGACTTTTGCTCCTGGAGACGCGCCCATTCCTCCGGCGTGTACACAAAAAAATCCATCGCGCCAGGCCCTGTCGTCATGAGGGCCACCTCTCGCATGCGCTCCAGAAACGATTGATTGGTAGCCTTGATCACCACGAAATCCAAATCGCTAAACTCATCAGCGTCACCGCGGGCCGCCGAGCCAAAGAGAATGATCCGACGCGGGCAATAGCGTTTTAAGTCATCCACAACTTGGCGCACGCGCGCGTTGGTTGCTTCAGGGTCGCGTTTCATTATTTTTCGTATCAGGCCTATGCACTTGACTCCCCCAGACCCTACCTATAGTATGTACGGATGGA
>CAYNXT010000330.1:0-1828 GCA_964401235.1 uncultured Planctomycetales bacterium | reverse complement strand
CTAATGGTTTGAGCACCCCTAATTTTAAGATGTTTCAGAGTTTTCACACAGTCTGTCCGTTTGTTCGGCACTCTTCTCTACAGTTTCTCCGATTGCGCCCCGCAAGATAGAGTGACCTCCCAAGGTGCAGACGCCATTTATGTGCCACTGAGGGGCAGAACGGCCATGGCCTTCTGGAGCGCCAAGCGCTTCTCCGAATGCATGAGCACGGTGTCAGGATCACTGGCGAGCCGCCCAACTGTCCACTCACCAGGGTTTGCGAGCAAATGGATGAACGCCCGGAGAGCGTTCCGTACGATCTCACGAAGTGGCTCGTCGTTCTGCACGAGTGCCGACTCGGAAGCCTTAAGCGTAGTGCCATGCACGATCTTGCTCCGAATGCCGTAATACGTGCGCAGGGTATTGAAGATCTGCTCACGAAGATCGTCGGTTCCGCCCAAGAGCGAAGATGTCTGGAAGGCAAGCCGAAACGATAGCTCGCTATCGCGCTTCCAAAGCGCTTCTAGCGCGGTAATCGAGTCAATAACGCAGTCCTCTCCTTGGTGCATGAGCCTGTCATAAATGGACGAAAATGACCTAAGTGCTAGGCCGACGTGCCGCGCACTGGTCTCCAGGTCCTTCTCGACAGCGATCAGTGTATCTACCTGTTGGCGGATCTCCGGAATCATGGTATGGGTGAGATTGTACTCGGCACCGGGCCACCAGACCGTGAAGCCTGCATAGCTGCGGCCACCAATGCCGGTGTTAAAGGCCGCTGGGCGCTTCAACAACATTCGCCCGATGTGCGGGGCACCGGCTCCAAGTAGGCGCATTGCCAGGAGCGCTCTGGCGGCGAGCGGATAGGCGGCGCCATCCGAGGAAAGGACGAAGTTGGCTGGTGTTTTCGGCTGTCTTGTTTCGACGACAAGCACGTAAGAACTCGCCGCCCCGCCGGCTGACCAATCCTCGGTGAGGAAGTCCAAGTCCGCTTGATCGAACCCGAGCGTTTGCCTAAGCCGGTCGAACGATCGCCCTTGAATTGAGACCCCATGCCCCAGGTCTTCTATGTCCCCGGCGAACGAAAAGTTGCTGAGGTTGGCAACCGCGGCAAATCGCCAGTCTGGCCGCAAGCTTTCGGTAACCAGCGCGGTCCAAGTTGCGTCAAACGCCGCTAGAATGTCGATCCCGTCGTCAAGAAGCCCACACGTGTTGTACACGAACTGGATAGCCAGGCGCTGCGCGTTGTCTGGCCCGTAGATCGCGGCGATGACCGGGTCTGCCTGTAATGCTGCGACAGCTCCGGCGAATTCAGCAGCCTCAGTTATCGGCTTGTCGCGCGCGGTATCGTAATACGCAATACCGCGCCGAGAGCGGCTCGGTGAGAAGCGGCTTGGGGTGACCACTTCGCACGCCCTTTGTACCAGGCCGAGCATGGCAGAGCGGGTCGCGTTTGTAAGCACAGCGATCTCCTGAGCCGCGAATCGACCACCCAGCCGAACCATTGATTCACTTGCTATTTTTCCCTGATAATTCGATATCGGCGGGGTTTTCGGGCGGTTTTGCCCCCTCCCATTATCAGCGCTCTCAGGGCGCTATGACGGAGACCTTAATATGCCGGACACGACGAGAAGTCAACAACCGAAACTCCTCGATGAAGTCCGAAAGACACTCCGTCTCCACTTTCAAAAGAGGGGTTCTCCGTTTTTTCATCATTATGCTAGAATCGATCCGAAATGGGGACTTTTGCAGTGAAAGCGATCGTACGCAATCCAGGCGATCTCACCCGCTTTGCCGAAGTAGAATGCCGGGTGGATACCGGCGCCCTTTTCAGCCAGATCCCGGCCAATCT
>CAYNXT010000329.1:0-1841 GCA_964401235.1 uncultured Planctomycetales bacterium | reverse complement strand
GCCTCGTAAAAAGAAAAAGGACCAGACTTGAAATTCAAGTCTGGTCCTGTAACCGACGCAAGATATTGCACTTGCGACAGCTAGTTGGCGGTTGCCGATGAGCGTTCGGCCTCACGCAATGCCTTCCACTTATTGAAGGTGGGCAGCTCGGCAGCGTGGCGGCGGCGGCGTATGACAGCCGGCGAAACACCGCAACAGCGGGCGATGACGGTATCGGGCAACTTGCCGAGGAACGGTTGGGCTTTCGGTTCCCAGCCGGAGATCTCGGGGAAGCTGTAATCGACGCCGATCTGCTTGAACGCATTATGCAAGGTACCGTGGTGGATAATCGCCGAGCGATATTCACCGGGCAACTCCCGCGCAATGTCCGCCGGCTGACGACCGCTCACGCTCCGCAATGGTCCAAGGACCTGACACGGGCAGTAGTATGGCAGCTCAATCTGCGATCCGAGACCGAAGCAAATCAGGCGCGGCGCGAAACGCCTCTGGCACTTGCCATTCGGACACTTCGTTGTGAAGTCTTTCGGGTCATCAGTGAACCCCCGAAGGATTTCTGCCGGCTTCATCTTGGTGAAACAGATCGGACACTGTCCCACCGGCTCATACCGTTCGTCGCGGACCGCACCCGACAAACTGATGACCAATCCGTGGATGTGGTCATCGTACGCCGCGCGCTGCTCCAAGCTCATCCGCATCGTTTGACGCTGTTCTTGACGCATGCCCATTGACATCGACATTCCCATACTCATCGCAGGGTTCCTTAAATGGAGAGAACAAACCGAAACACTCAAACAAAGTAAGGTATAACTTACTTATCTTCCTGTCAATATTACAGAAAAATAAGGCTGGTCACACGCTTACTCTTCCCCTTTCCGATTTCAAGCATTGGCTTAAAACCAGAAAGAGAAAGACGATTTTGTTTACCCAGTTCGTCAAAACTGGCTCGCTCTAGTCAAGAGCGAGTGTACGGGGGTCACGTTCGTGTTCCGCCGTGATTCCGTATTGATTGCGCAGTTCGGCGAGGTTGTCGTCAATGACTTCCTCGACGGTTGCGCCGGCAAAGTCACTCTTGCGAACGACTTCGTAGGACAGTCCGGCTTGCTGCAATTTGTCAGCAAGATAGGCAGGATCTCCACCGGTCCAGACAGTGACGGTACGGCCCTGGGCTTCGGCCCCCTTGAGGATGCCGAGCACGCGATCGTTCATTGTCCCATCCTGGTTCAGCAACGTTCCTTCCACGTCGCAGAAAACTCCGGTAAAGCGCTTGCCCTTGCAGACGAGCTCGGCCGGAATTTCTTCCGCCGCCTCCAACGCCTGCCGCAGAGTCTGGTCGTCGCCAACCAAGCCGGCTCTCCGCGCTCGATCCAGCAACTGGCGCTCCCTCTCCGAGCCCGGCGGAGCATACTTGAGGTCATGCCGGATGTAGCCAAGCTCCGTCTTTGATATTGCCAGATGGAGCTCGCGCATCTGCTGGGCAGGTGTTAGCGAAGTCGCTGCCGCCCGCCGCACCTCGTCGATCGCCTGTGTGACACCCGGCAAAAAGTTGCCAATGATGTCCACATAGCGGACGCGGGGACGGGCCGTGAGCGCTTGGAATGCCGGTGACTGGTCGAGCTTGGCCTGGTCTGGTCGAATGAGACCGATCAGCACCAGCGGTTCGTCAGCTTTGTACTTCCGCAGTGCGGCGGCCAGTCTTGGCTCCCAGTTGCTCATCTCGCAGGTCATCGGCGAGCCGTGGATCATGAAGATCGTGACGGTTTCTGCCTCTTCTTGAGGAAGCAGGGTACCGAGAACCAACTCGATGGATTTCTGAACCGGTGAGTTAGGGTCAGCAAAGTCGA
>CAYNXT010000328.1:0-1842 GCA_964401235.1 uncultured Planctomycetales bacterium | reverse complement strand
AGCTGGTTTTCCTGAAGTGGGTTTTCGCTCGATGTGCATCAAATGTGCATCAAGGATTTTGAACTAACTTCAAGACAGGCGCTCTCGTCGCAGGCGCGATCGAGAACGTCTTGCCCGCTTTCTTCACAGCATCGCCTAGGAGCGCGTTGGAGTAACGGAAAACCGGAAGAAAGAAGCACCGCCGCTCCGGCCGCTTGCGCGGCCTGCGCGCCGGTGCTGAATTCGGAGACACGAGGTCCCCAGAGCGCAGGTTTCGAGGCCCGGGGCGGTCTGAGCGCTCCTGGAGGGGCTCACCGGACTTAAGCCAGGACGGTGGCCCGGTACAGCTTCAGCAGATTGTGTGTCGTACAGAGCAACGACCACTCGGAGCGGACTCTTTCCGTTCCGCGCGTCAGAAATTGCCGAAAGCCTCGGCCCTGCTTGATCTGTCCGAACACCGGCTCAACGATCACCTTGCGCCTGGAATAGATCGCCCTTCCCGCCTTCGTCGCAAGCTTTTGAGCCATCCGCTGCTTGACGGATAATCCCTCAACGGGAGTTGGCTCCGCGGCTTGCGGTGCCGCCTGGTTATGCTTGCTGCGACCCGTGGCAATATGAGGATCGGTTCCCAAGGACTCCGCCCGGTGCACGTTGGCTTCCGAAAAATATCCCGTATCCGCGCTCAGTACCTGGGGTGCCGATCCCGCATTCTGGATCACCTGGTCAAGCAGCGGCACCAGATGCTCCGGATCCGGAGACTGGTTGGTCACCGCCTGAGCCACGATGATCTGGTGAGCATCGTCCACCGCGATCTGGCAGTTATAGCCCTGGATAAACCCATTGCCTGTCTTCTGGATCCGGCTCTCCGGATCGGTGAAGTTCCTCTGCGCCTTGTCCGTGGGAATACCCTGCTTGTCATGAGGCACTCGATGGCTGGGAAGCTCGGTCTTGAGCTCGCTTTCCTGCGCTTCTTGTACGGCCTGCTTTTCCCGATCCTCGGCCTCTTTGGCCTGCCTGGCCTCAGCCTCTAGTTCCGCCTTGGCGGCCCGGATCTTCGCCAGGCGCGTACCGGCTCGCCTTAAATCCTCAGGCAGCTCATCGCCTCGCTTTCCCTTGCCGTAACGAGCGTCCTCTTCCTCATCCACGCTCTGGGCTTCTTTCAAAAGCGCCTCAACCTTCTTGAGAAGCTCCTGCTCTTGTTCCTTCATCCTGCCGTAACTCATCGCCTTGTGTTTGGAGGCATTCCCCTGGATCTTCGTCCCATCGAGAGCCACATGCCCCATCCGGACCAGACCCGCCTTCTTGCACAGGACCAACACCTGCGCAAACAATCCCGATAACGCCTGGAAATGAATCCTTCGAAACTCGGCAATCGATGAATGGTCCGGGTGATTCCCGCCCGCAATCACCCGAAACGCGACGTCCTCATGCGTCCGTCGCTCGATCTTGCGAGAGGAGGGGAAGGCGACGCAGTAGGCGTACAGAAGCAGTGCCACCATCATCTGAGGATGGTACGGCGGATAGCCGCGCCCCTCGCGTTCGTAATACGCATAGATCGGCCTCAAGCCTGGCTTGAGCTCCTCCATCACATCCAGGATGAAGTACGCCAGGTGTTCCTCCGGCAGCCAATCCCGCGGCGACGGCGGCAGTAGAAAACTCTGGTCTGGCGCATAGGCTCGGTAGGTCTTGCTCATGAACCCGAGCAAAACACGCCCCTCACGCAATGTCGATTCCGGTCCCCGATCCCGCCTCCCGTCCGCCCGCAGCGAAGCGAGGACGGATGGGAGCCTTTTTACTCCAACACGCTCCTAGAGAGAATGGGTGCTCTGAAAGAGGAAAGGGAAGATCTCTTCGACATCGCCG
>CAYNXT010000327.1:0-1843 GCA_964401235.1 uncultured Planctomycetales bacterium | reverse complement strand
ACGGCCTTGTCCGATATGCGAGGCAGCACGTGGGCCGGCATCCGGCAAGGGTTAGGTTACGCTTCAATGGCACTTGCGGTCGTGGGGACGGGTGTTCAGATTCACCAGGGCATCCAGAACGCAGCGGCCCGGTCGGCCCAAGCAGCCCAAACTCGGCCGATACCCTCCAACGCGGCTCGTTCTTACACAGAGTTGGCTGCCAATGCAGCTGGAGGCGACCCCGCTGAACAACTAATTGTAGCGAAGCCTTTCAGGCGCCCGACCAGCTTCTTGCGACCTGCAAATCACACAGGCTGGGCATGGGGAGATGGACAAATTCTTTCGGAAGCAGGGCCACAAGCTAATACCGGCTTGTTAAAGCTCAATGTCTACACGGACTTTGCCAGCAAAGCAGGTAATATTGGAGCGGAGAGTACGTGGGTTGAGACATTCAGGGCGGCGGCTCGTGGTGAAGTAACCTACGGCGCTGAGCGAGTGACAACTTGGAGGGCGTTTGTTGAGTCAGCAGATAATTTCCAAGCGCTCATCGACACTAACAGAACCACGTATAATCTTGTATGTCAAAATTGTAATTACGCTACGAACTGGATTGGAGTACACTCTGGGGTTGGGCTCCCTGAAGGAATCGGATGGAATCCAACCCTAAGTCGGTCATCAGATTAACGTGAGACGGGCTGTTTTCAAAAGACTCTTCGGATTTTGGATCGCCTTAGGTCTAGGAGCGATCCTCATTGGGAAAGCTTACGCAGGGGGAGCGATGCCTGAATCAGCGAAGGCTGAATTGGAACTCCGGGAAGCGGTCACAGAAGCTGGCCACCATCTGGGGTGGCGCACCGTGACCCAGGGGTATTACATCATGGATTTTCCAGAAGGACGGATTCTCCGTGAGATCACTGGCTCGGGCACAGCGGCGGTTTCCCTTTCCCCTGATGCTACACAACTTGCTTTCTTCGACGCCCGCTCCTCCTCAGTCGCATCACTGTGGATGCCGATGGACCTCATGGCTGCGGACCTCGAAACCGGAGAACGGCGGCCCTTAGACTTAGTGGTGCGCGACCCCACATTTCTTGCCTGGTCGCCCGATGGACAGAAGCTCGCCTTGATCGCAGCATGGGCGAGTACCGACATGCAGGTTTCTCCGCCCCAGGGATTGCTCCAACGATCGAACAAACTCTTCATTTTCTCAATCCATGATAAGACTCTTGAGGTATTGGATCTACCCCAGGAGCCTGTGAACTGGGTAGGCTCAGATCAGGTTTGGTCTCCAGATAGCACAGAACTGCTCTATGTGGTTTCTCGTGATCCCGATTACATGAAGTTCCTTGGAGAGATCCGCATCCTCACCCTCGAGACAGGAAGATCGAGATTCCTTGCCTATGGAAGACAACCAGCGTGGTCTCCCATTGATGACCGGATTACATTCGAGGCACCTGATGAGAGCTACTACGTCATTCACGCGGACGGTGGGGGACAAGAGTTGTTGCTGAAACCGAAGCCGAGATTTATTCACCTTTATGACCTCCTTAGTCCTTTCCTGTGGTCTCCAGATGGCCGGTGGTTTCTCGTTCCCCGTGGCGCAACTCCAGGCACGGTGGACTTGTTTATGATGGACCCTCAGGCAAAGATAATGGTACGAATCCAAGAGCAAACCCAGCCACCTAGTTCTTGGAAAGGCCGTCGAGAATAAAGCTTCAGCCAAACCTTCCGGTACGACGCCCTGACTCGCTTTCCTTCCGACGACCTACGACGGCGACGGTAGCCTTCAAGCGGTAGCCAAGCTTGGGGACGCTTGGATCACCACCGTCTACGACGGTTACGGCAGCCGTTTTCACCCGTCGGGGCC
>CAYNXT010000326.1:0-1843 GCA_964401235.1 uncultured Planctomycetales bacterium | reverse complement strand
TGATCAGGTATCTGATGCCGCGACGTGTTTACAGGAGTAGCGGGCCTTGACCCGGCTTTCACCGCCCGAAACGAACTCCCCGGCGTGTCGGCTCACAGCCCACTCCTGTGGACCCAAATCCCCATCCGGATCACCGGGAACTGGTGGTGCGACAAGCGGATCGAGGTGCTCGCCTAACCTCGGTCGGAAGCCCCTAGACGAACTGGACCTTTACCTCTTTGCCGAGCGCGTGGGCCAGTCTCACAAGAGTGCGCAAGGAGAGGCTCCCATTACGTGGGCTTTCCAACCGGGAGATGGTCTGTTGGGAGGTGTGCAGCCGATGGGCCAGCCCCTTCTGGCTTAGGCCCTTCTGTTGCCGGAGGCGGGCAATCTGGATGGCCAGCTCGACGAACAGGCCCTCCTCTTCGTAGGCCTGCCGAACTTCGGGGTCTTGCAGTCGTTTGTTGAGGTAATCGCGGAACCGCCGTGCGCCCTTCATCGTTTCCATCTCCTACGTTCGCGGCTTCCACTCCTGTATGAGCCGCTCGGCCCGCTCCAGCTCCTGAACGGGCACCGGGCCGGTTTTCTTGACGAACCCGTGAGTCACAACTATTTGCTTGCCCGCAAAGAAATACAGCAGGCGGTACTGGTTCGATCCAAAGACAATCCGTAACTCGCGGATCTTGCCCCGGACTACGTCCGCGTAAGGCCGTGGCACGTTAGGGCCGTGTGTTTCCAGGGCTTCGATCCACCGCAGGATTTTCCCTTGCACCTTGGCCGGGAGCGCCTCAAGCAAGTCCTCGGTGACACACTCCCCTCACGGACTGCGGTAGAACACAACCTCATACGACCCCTCAGCCATGATCAAGGATACACTATTTATGATGTACTGTCAACTCGGCGATCTCAACCATGCCTGCAGCTTACGTGTGGGGAGTAAAGCGAGTGCTGCACGGACCTTGCCCAGCTCTCCGCGCAGCTCGTGCCGCTCCTGCACAGCTTTGATCAGCGCCTCGGGCTTCTTTCGACCGAGATACTGATGCACCACCTTGCTGCCCTCGCGGCGCTGGAGATAATAGTAGGCGCGGCCCTTGATCTGCCGGCGCTTGACGCTGCCTTTCGGCAACTTATCTAGCCGTCGAATCAAGCTCCGCTCCAGCCGCTGATAGTAGACGAGGCTGTCTTTGAGAATTCCTTTAAGCACTTTCATGGCGAGCCCATCTCTGTTACACTACAGTATACCAAATATTGCTTATTGTAGTGTAACTTGCTGCTGGCGGGTGTGATACGCTTACAGAACTGATGAACACTCTGAAGAAGATCAACAAGCTCTTATCGAGAAGCCAACTGACCGAAGCAGACGCGATCAAGTTCGGCCGCGAGGTCAAGCGCCGTATGGCGAAGCGGTCTCTCGGGGCTGCGAAGATGCGATCGCTTCAGCAAGGCCTCGCGGATGCGCGGAAGCGCCCCCTGGTGAAGGCAAAGGAAAATTGCACCGAGAGGCCGCTGAGTGAGACGAACCCGTCAGATCATCGCCAAGGGCCTTCGCCCCGGCTGGAAACCACGGCGTCCGAAACGCCGCTCATAGCGCTCGCTCCCGCTTCCTTACCTCAAGCAGCATCTTCGTGGCTTTCCCGCCGGTTCCAAGGAATCCCGCCATGCGCTCGAAGCACCTCGGCGTGAGGGGTGTTAGCACAATCTCGCCATCCCTCGTTTCGAAATGCACTCGCGTCCCCGCCTTGATCTGAAACATGGCGCGGATTCCATGCGTCCAATCTCTCAAGTGTCTTAACCGAGTGTGACAGCCCAGATCAGCTAGGCGGCGCTATTGAGGACGCCTCCAGCTTTCCCCTCCACTAACCGG
>CAYNXT010000325.1:0-1848 GCA_964401235.1 uncultured Planctomycetales bacterium | reverse complement strand
CCGAAGACGTTTACCGTAGCCGAAGCCAACGCGCTGCTCCCGAAGGTCTTGCCCCTTGTCCAGCAGCTCCAAGGGCTGCAGCGTTCCATTGTCGAGGCCAACCAACAGCTCGACGAACTCGTGGGCAAGCTCTCGCAGGGTAACGGCTATCCCATCCACTCGCTGAAAGACCGCATCCAAGAGCTCACCAAACACCAACTGCACCTGATCGAGACCTTTCAATCGTCGCTCACATCGCTGGAAGGTCTAGGATGTGAGCTGAAAGACCTCAACATGGGGCTGGTGGATTTCTATGGGATCCACGACGGCGATCTGATTTGCCTCTGCTGGAAGGTTGACGAAGACCACTGTCGGTTTTGGCATACGCTGGAGGGCGGTTACGCCGGCCGCCAGCCCCTTGATTAAGCTGTGGAGTCACTGATGTGGATTTGGCTGAGCGCAACTGCAAAACCCCATGCCATCCCAGCGACGATTGCCGCGAAGCGCCACCAGTGGCTCGCACAGGGAAAGGATCAGCAGCTTAGGGCTTGCTGTCGCTCGGCCCAACGGTATGTCGTTGATGACCACACCCCGCCGAGGGTCTTTTGGCTCCTCGACATGGACGACCCGTCTGCCACCAAACTGATTACCGATCACTTTGGGGATCTGTGGGAGATTGAGGTGCGCCGCGTCACCCCACAGGCCATCGGCCAGTAACCATGGCGTACGAGCTGGTCATTTTCGACTTGGGCGGGGTGGTGGTGGAGGTGGACTCGGATCGGCTGATGCATCAGGTGTCGCAGCTCATCGGCCGCTCCCTCGAGGAGGTCCAAGCAGTTGTCTATCACGAGGAGTTGTTATTGCCCCTAGAGCTTGGTCGGATTACGCCGCGAGACTACTACGAGGGGCTCAAACGCCGGCTCAAGATTTCCTGGACCTACGAGCAGTTTGTCAGGGCATGGAATGACATCGTGCGGGAGAACCAGGACATCATCAACATTGTGCGTCGGTTATGCAAACGGTATAAGCTCGTCGCGCTCTCCAATACCAACACGCTGCACTTGAGCTGCGTCAAGGCGATGTCTTCACTCGCCATACTCGATGACTGGATTGCCTCTTGCGAAGTGGGGTTACGTAAGCCTGATCCACAAATCTACCGACTGGCGATGAAGCGGGTCGGAGTGCAACCCCAGGCGACCGTCTATATTGACGACCGTCCTGAGTTAGTTTAAGCGGGCCGCAGCGTGGGCTTGACTGCGATTCAGTGTGAAAGCGTCACCCAGCTTGAGCACGACTTGCGCGCGCTGGGATTGACTCTTTAGGTATGAGGGATTGCTAGCGTTAGCTTCACGTAGCTGCGGATGGCGAGTCGTTCGGTGAGCGGCACGTTAGCACGGCCGAGCGGGCACGGTGCCGACCCGCCACAGTTCTTTGGCGGGGAGGCGAGCGAGGCCGGAGCGCCGAGCGAAGCCCCGCCACGCTGGGGCGGGGCGAGCGTCCGAACGAGGCCGCACCCCGAGCATCAGCCGGCGGGACGTGCGGGCTACGTGGCATCTGGGTGAAACGGTGGTGCATCGAGTAATTGTTTGACCAATGCGAGAGCCTCTTCCTTCGAACGGATGCGGCCTTCAGCCTGCGCCTCCTCAATCGCACCGAGCAGCGCTCCGATGCGCGGCCCCGGCGTCAAACCGAAGGTCTGCATCAGTTGGGTGCCGTCCAGCAGCCGCGGAGGCTTCACGACCTCCTCCGCCTTAAAGAAGTAGGCGTTCAGCAGCTCTTCCAGCCGGGCGCGCTGTTGATCGAGCTGGTCCAGCCGGGACAACGGTCCCCTCGTCGCCATCCGATCGGCCCACCACGTCAGCAGACACG
>CAYNXT010000324.1:0-1850 GCA_964401235.1 uncultured Planctomycetales bacterium | reverse complement strand
TAGTATCGCCCAACTGATCTGGGCCGGCACATTTGGAACGCCTCCCATTCCTGTGCTCCCGGATCTCGCGGCACATCCTGCAACCTCGTAAGGCCGATGAGCACCGCCAGAAACTCTTTGAGCGTCCGTCTCATCTGCCTCGCTAGGGGCCAGGAAGGGGAGGCGGTACCATCTGGAATCCCTGCTTCTTCCTTCGCTCCTTTTCCTTCATAGCGTCCAAGCGGCGATACACCTCTGCTCGGTCGCTGGCTAATTTCCTGCCGTGCAGGTGGCCCATGGCAACGAAGATAAGTCCGTACGGTCTGGTAAAATAGCGCCCCACGTAGGTGCCGAAGGCGGGGTGCAGGATCTTGTAACTGCTCAGCTCATTCTTGCGATCTCCGACATGGATGAAGTAGGCGATCGCCTCGTCCGTTGCCTTGAATTCCTGATACAGGTCGGCTAAAGGTAAAAATCGAAGCGCTGCATAGGTTCCGGGGTACTTCTGCTTTGAGAAATCCAACGCATGTCCAGCCTCATGGATCTCAATAGGAGGCAGGTCGGAATAGAGGTGGACGGTGTTTGTGTATGGGTTGTAATGGTCCCCACCCAAAAGCCGGCCAGGGAGTAAAACATCAAAGACAAGCGTGACTGGGAGTCCGATCAACAGCCGATAAGGCCAAGCGACCTTCTTATTGGCCCAGAGGTGTTTGAACTCACCAAAGGGAGCCCACTGGTTAATGCGGATCTTCAGGTCGCGGAGGTCCTCAGGACGGTACTTGAGATACTCGACCAAGATTCGCTCTGTTTCCTCAGAGATGGCGTGGTTATCCACTCTCCAATTCAACAAAAGCAATTTGGAAGGAAGCGATACGATGTTTCCTATCGCATCAACAGGAAAAAAAGGTTGGCCTCGCTCAATTTGAGGATTGGGTCCTTGGCCCACATAGGGGACAGTGGCACACCCCGTGGTGAGGAGTGCCGAACATAATGCGGCTGCAACGACTCGAGGAGAAAACATTTACCCGCTACCGTTTTAGTTCGTTCGTCGTATCTGAAGTCCTACCGGACGTTACTCGTCCCCACTGTCCCCTCGGAACTCGGTGCCGTTTGTACTGGCTGCTGTTGTTCCTTTCGAATGTCGACGACATTCTCGACCCGGTCGTTCCCATCGTAAGTCACCTCGAGTGCCATCTTCGTCCCATCAAAGACTGCTTCTGTAGGGGTACCGACGACTTCCCACAGACCGAGCGTGAAGACGTCTGCCGCTCCGTGGAAAACAGCTCGTGCAGCCTTGGCAGGTTTGCTGTAGCCCTGCGTGAAAGAGAACACATCCACCTTTTTCCCATCCCTCGTCTCGGTGGCGGTTGGTTGACCAAGCTCCGCCAGCAACATGCTTCGAGGCGCGCCCAGCCTTAGCACAGAGAGATCCTTCTTGGGCGGCTGCTTGGCAGCCATAAACACGGCGCAGCCGGTTTGGCTCAGCATCACCGCCACAGCGAATGCACCGGCAATCATTTTTACTTTCATCTTCGACTCTCCCTCCTCACTTTGTTCGAACGTCCTACCCTTGTTCCTGATACCAAATAATTCCGGAAGCGATCAAAGCACCCAACGGATAGAAGAAGAACTTTTGGGATCCCATCCCGAAGACAGAAGCAGCGGCTATGGCCAGGAAAGCTGCGGCACCACCCGAGAGCGCTGTGATCCAGGATCCCCTGAAACGTCTCGAAATGGCGAATCTTATCCCTCTCGTCAAGAGATACATCAGCAGGATCGCCCCTACTAAGGCCCCGATCAGATACGGCATCTCAGAACCTCTTTTCTTTCTGAGTGGGGACGGTCTGCTCTACCGGCTGGATGTCACCTCG
>CAYNXT010000323.1:0-1859 GCA_964401235.1 uncultured Planctomycetales bacterium | reverse complement strand
CTGTTGTGAGAATCCATATCCCTCGTCCCACGAGGGAAGAGCTGGAAACATTCATCCGTCACTCCACGAAAGTCAACGGAGTAAAGTTGGCTGAAGGATTGGCGGTGGAGGTGGCAGCAAATTTGTCTGCCGGGCTCCGCTGTAAGGATTTTGACGATTTCGTTATGAAAGCGTTAGAGTCCGGCGACCCGATCAGCGACAGCTTCATCTGGCAAAAAAAGGTGGAGCTGATTGAAAAGCAGAGTGGCGGCGTGCTTGTGGTAGTCCGACCCAAGCACGGCTTTGAGAGTATAGGCGACTTGGAGCATGTTAAGGACGCGCTTCGCGTCCAAATTGACAAGCTCCGCAGTGGTTCCCGGACCACTGATAAAGGTTGGATCTTAATGGGCCCGCCGGGCACGGGCAAGACCATCGTTGCCGAGGCGCTCGCCAAAGAGTCCGGCGTTAACTTCGTGATGCTCGGAAACGTCCAGAGTAAGTATGTAGGCGATTCCGAGCGGAATATGAGGTTGGCGTTGGATATCGCCAGGGCCATGGCTCCGACTATCATCTTCATAGATGAAGCAGCGGAGTCAATCGGCTCGGGCAACGAGTACGCCGGCGACAGCGGGGTAAGTAATCGTCTCCGTGGCATGCTTCAAAATGTCATGGGTGACGATGAGGCGCGTGGCAAGTTGTTCTTTATGCTTGCCACTAATTACCCCAACCGCTTGCCACCGGCCATTCTTCGGGAAGGCCGGATGGACAAGCGGGTACCGCTCTTGGTGCCCGACGCTACGGGTCGCAAAGCGATCCTAGAGGCACTCTGCCGCAAGTATGCGATAGATGCCAAAGGGATTGACTTTGCCCCGACAGTCGGTGCGACCGAGGGGTGGACAGGCGCGGAGTTGGAGGCACTCCTCCTCCGAGCGAAGCAATTCGCGGAAGAGGAAGAAGTGCCTGTCGAGACTCGCCATCTCGACGAAGCGGTGAAGGATTACATCCCGAGCCGCGACCAGCAGGCGTTTGACCTGATGTCCGCCTTGGCCATCAGGTACACGAACAGCCGACGGCTTCTACCCGAAGCTTATCGGTCTTTCAATGGAGAAATCCAAAGGAAGATCGACGAGCTTGAACCCCAGGTGGCTGAGCGTGAAGCTCGCCGCCGGGGCGGGTTGAAGCTTTAGCCCAAAAATTTGAAAGAAGGAGGTGATTCCAATGGGCTAGTAATCTTTACGGCTAAGGCCGCGAAGGACCCGAATCTTTCCTCGGGTCGAAGTTATGGGAAAGATCGGGGGTAGTCTCTGGCAGGGCTACCTCTTAAACATGAATGCCCGGCGGTGCACCAGGCCGAAGCTGGTGTAGGTTTCAACATGCAAATGCTTGTCGGCTATAGGGATATCCGGCAAACAGTTGAAACAACGGAGTTTACGCATTTGCGGGCTTGTTGGTGCGTAAACTTCTTTCCCTGACAATGAAGACGAGCCCAAAGCTATTAAAACCGGCGGTTGGCAATCATCTGTCGCGCGTTAACCCCAAGTGGAATTAGCGGTGCTTAAAAAAGGCCTAAGGCCTGATGAGCCGTTAAATCCAGCAAGGTCGCAAAGTTTCCTTCGGGAAACAAATAAATTGTCTAAGCCGATAATCGGAGTTTCAAACGCTTGACTTAAAGCGGGAGAGACACAGGCCAGTCAATCGGCCGTCCGATTTGTTCGGTTGCGAGTCACATTGCAATCGGACAAGGCGAAGATTGAACGCGCTCACCCGCGAAACTTCAGATTCGGCCTAGGACTTGGTGAGAGGTTCTATAAAATTCTTTAGCTTGGCCAGCTAATGGCGGCGCTTGCTTAGCCGTAACCCAGAGCTAATCGCAAATTAGC
>CAYNXT010000322.1:876-1860 GCA_964401235.1 uncultured Planctomycetales bacterium | reverse complement strand
GCCAATCTCGGAGAAGAAATCCGACAGATCAAGGGCGGACAAACGTATGTAGTGGATATCGCCAAGCTGGCGGAGGAAGAACGGGCGTTGGTGTTTGGGCATATCATCCAGGAAGTGTATGGCATGTACGCTGAGGCCAACATCGACGAGCGAAACGACTTGCCGAAGAACGTGATCATCTTCGTGGACGAGTTGAACAAGTATGCGCCGGACGTGCATCGGGGCGGCGAAACCTCGATTCTGGAGTTTGTGCTGGACATCGCCGCCCGAGGACGTTCGCTTGGCGTCGTCCTAATTTCCGCCGAGCAGTTTATGAGCGAAGTCCACCCGCAAGTTGTCGGCAACTGCGCCACCAAGGTGATTGGGCGTAGTGACTCATCAGAGCTTTCTAATTCCAGTTACCGGTTCATCGGACAAGACGTGAAAGGGCATCTGACCCGGCTAGAAAAAGGGCAACTGCTGCTCACGCACCCCCTCTACCGGCAGCCGGTTCGGATTTCGTTCCCGCGTCCGGCCTACGAGATGATCGGCCATAATCGAAGGGCATGACAACAGCACAGACCATTCCATCCAGGTACACCGACAAGACGACGTGGGCCACGCTTGCCAAGCCCGCGTCGCTGCATCAGGTCCCCATTCATCGCTGGTTCGTGTATCCGCACAGCTACTCTCACACCCTCGTTGAGCGCATTATCGGCCAGTGGGGCCTCACCCGCACAGACCGAATCCTGGACCCGTTCGTTGGAGCGTGCACTACCCTCCTGAGCGCAAGGCAGGCAGGGATACCAGCAACGGGCCTTGATGTGCTCCCTCTCTCGGTACTGGTCAGCAACGTTAAAGTCCGGGCGTACAGCGCAAAACACCTAGAGCGAGAGCGCAACCGCTTCTTCACAAGACTTCCTGGCGTGCCGCCAGCCGCGCCTGCTTCTGATCTGCCGCTGCTTCAGAAAGCGTTTTCTGAGACCGCATGGAGGTGGCTTGTTT
>CAYNXT010000322.1:0-866 GCA_964401235.1 uncultured Planctomycetales bacterium | reverse complement strand
TACCATCGAAGACCAGGCCACGCGAGAGTTCTTTCTACTGGCGATGCTCCGAACAGCGCGGCAGCTTTGCGGAGCTACATCAGATGGCGGATGGCTGCGCTGGTCCGACCGGAAACCGTCTGGACGTGCCGCTCCCTTGCGGATGCGAAAGGTTGTAGATCAGATGATCGCTGATGTCCGACGCTATCCTATGGCAGCAGCGCTACCTGGCCAGCACTGGAGTGCTCAACTTGGGGACGCTCGCTTTCTTCCCGACGCTCTCGGGCAGTTCACTGCCGTCATTTGTTCTCCACCCTACCCGAATCGTCATGATTACTCCCGGGTGTTTGCGCCAGAGCTGCTGACCGGATTTGTGGACGCCGAACAGCTCAAGCAGCTCCGCTACGCATCCTTTCGGTCGCACATTGAAGCGCGGGACCCAGAGTACGCGCAAGACGGCTACCGGCCTCCGCAAGCATTGCGCCAAGCCTTGGACCGCCTCGGAGACGCTCCCATCACCAACCCACGAGTCATTCCAATGGTCGAGGGCTATTTTCGTGACACCTTTGAGACCTTGCGCCTTCTCAAAGGGCACCTACGAAAAGGGTCCAAGCTCGCGTTTGTGGTCGGCAACGTGCGCCACGCCGGGGTGATGGTCGAGGTGGACGAGTGCTTGGCGCGTATTGGGGAATCCCTCGGCTACCGAAGACTCGGCATCTGGGTGCTCCGTCTGCGCGGCAACAGCGCCCAGCAGATGGGCATCTTTGGTCGCTCACCAGCGAGAGAAAGTATCGTATTCCTTCAATACCAATGAACAGGTCTGTCTCGGTTTCTTGAAGGGGGTGCGTGATGGCTGTGCAGAAGCGGCTCTGGGAGAGGGGCTGGAT
>CAYNXT010000321.1:0-1867 GCA_964401235.1 uncultured Planctomycetales bacterium | reverse complement strand
TGCCGAAGGTCTGTCGAACCGCAAGTTTTTCTCTAACAATAGTTCAAGGCAAACATTAATCCGTTCGAAAAACCGGTAAACAAGCCTTTGCAATTTGCTCAATATGCCGATGGTCGGTGCCACAGCAACCGCCCATCACGTTCAGTTGCGGTAGTCGCCTCTTGAGGTTAGCGTATTGAAACCCTAGCTCAGCAGGACTGCCGACATCAAGCTCAGGGGACTCATTCAATTCGGCATGGCTCTTACACGAGGCATTGGCGCGAAGACCCCGAATTCTTTCGACGACAGGTTCCCCCTCAGCCAGCACATGCTCAAAATGAGTGGGATGAGCGCAGTTGATCATGTAGTAGCAGGGATAGCGCGATGTAGCCTCGTCGACCTGCTCTATCGCGGTCTTCAGCGTCTGACTGGTAGGAAGCCTGCCATCCGTCTCAACGGTGAATGAAATCGCCACGGGCACGCCAGCCCGGCGAGCGGCCCGGGTAATTCCTACCGCTTCCTCGACGTAGTTCATGGTGATGGCACAAACCATATCCGCCGCCGTGTCCGCGAACGTCTCGACCTGCTCCCGGTGGTAGGTTTCTGCCTCCTCCACCGACATCACTTGAGTTGGGATGTAACCGTCACCGCGAGGGCCGACGCATCCACTGATGACGACCTTGATATCGTCGCTCTCATACTCGTCCCGAATCTCCTCAAGCAGATGAATGGCTTTTCGGTTCACGTCAGCCAGCGCCTCCCGGCTATAGCCCAGCCTTGTGCCCCAGTCCGCACTTGCCCGCCAGGTTGCACTTTCAAGGATCAGGCCGACTCCGAACCGCTTCGCGATGGCGGCATACGCGCGAAAGTATTTGCGCAGGGCTGTTTGTCCTTCTGGCTCCTTCAACAAGTGGAAGGCAGCGAAGTCAGGCAACTCCAGTCCTTCGTGGAAAATCAGGGTGGTCTCGATGCCACCATCGGTCAGGAAAAGGTCGCCGCCGAGTTGCGGCAAAGCATTTCGGTATCGGGCCATATATTGTCTCCTGTTGTGGTCTGCCTTTGCCATCTAGGGCTCCGTTTTAGTGAAACTCCACGCCCGTACAGGCGGGGAACTCTCGCGGGATTAGAGGCGCGCTGGCCTCCGTCGTATCTAATGGAATTGGGCTACATTAGTCCTAGTTGCTGCATAATCCCCGCCAGGTCGTAGTATCGGTTACACTCCTCAAGCAAGCCCTGCGAATTGAATCTCATAACCCTGCTGCCGCGTATCTTTACGTGCCGGTTGGTTGGGGGAATGTTGCCATTAGGAGTGACCAGGGGACCCTCATGCGTACCACTTATTTCTACTTCGAAGGCGATGGTGTCTCCGCTGGCCACGGAGCTAAGAATTTTTGCCTGAACATCGGGAAAGGCCGAGAAGAAATCCTCTATATCCTTCTGGATGGCCTCCCGCCCCTTTAGGGGTTCGGCGTACTGAGGATCGTACGCTGTAGCATCGCTCGTGTATAGGGCGGCGAAGGCGTCGGCATCATGCCGATTGAAAGCCTCTACCTCCTTTTTCATAAGCTCTTGAAGTGTTGTGGAATCCATAATATTTCTAACCTCCTTTCTTTTTAATTTTTAAATCGACCTTTAATATAATACTCCTACTTTATCAAATCTTCCATTGGGACACCCAATGCTTTGGCAATCTTGGCGACCGTCTGCACGCTTGGCTTGATAACAACATCACTCTCAATTTTGGTAAGGGTAGTGTGCTTCACGCCGGACTTTCTCACCAAATCATCTTGCGTTATGCCAAGTTTGTTGCGGTATTTTTTGATATTCTCGCCTATTGTTGCCATAGTTTCAAAACTTTGATATCATCAAAGCATAGGTTATGCTTTCA
>CAYNXT010000320.1:0-1876 GCA_964401235.1 uncultured Planctomycetales bacterium | reverse complement strand
TTTCCCCTGCACGTCGAGCTGGAGGCGAAGCCTGCCTGCGCCGCGGAGCCCCGCGACGCGGCAGGCAGGCCTGCCCACCCCGGGCCGGGGCGCCCGGCCGCGGGCGGAGGGCTTCTCCCGCTCCAGGAATCTCAAAAAGACAGGCTGAACCAATGGGTCACCCCTGCGCGAAAGAAAAAGTGAGACTGTAGCAGCATTGGAGCATTTATCCCGTTCGGGCCAAGTGGAGAATGGTCGTAATTTGAAGCCGGCCTTGGCGTCGGAGGTCACGAAACATATCCATGGCGATGCGTTGGCTTACATGCGCTTGGGTCCGCACGCAGTAGATGCTTTTCTGCATTTTCCGATATCGGCGGTTGCCCCGCTCCACGGCATTGGAGGTCGATGGCAGGAGCTTGTCATCCAGGAAGGTGAGGGCCTTCTCCAGGTTAGGAGAAAACAGTTTATTCAGAGTGCGCCCGATCTTCTTGAAACGACCGACCCGCCGGCGCAAGCGAGTCAGTTTTTTAAGGGCGGTATCTGTTCGGCAACGACGATCAAAGAGGCGGTAGACTTCGTCCATAATCTGACGGAGCGCGCGCAGTTCAGGCAGACCTCGGCTGATGCGGCGCAAGATCTTTTCTTCGGCGGGCGTGAGATGGTGCTGCACCAAGAGATGCCGGCTGTCAAAAAGCTCAGCGATCCGTTTCTTAACCCGCTTGGCACGCTGCGAAGCGCGCCGCTGTGCCTGCGACGGGCGACCCCGTGGCTGGAGCGGGATATCCTGCTTCAGGCCCTTACGGATCTTCGCTGCCGCATGCAGAATGGCTTTGCTGATTTCCTTGAGCACATGAAATTCGCAAAGCTGATGCCGCACAGGGCCAAAGACGGTGGCGATCGGCAGCGGATAGAGAGGTGATCCGTCGGTGGTGATGCCCCGCAGCGTCAAGCCTCGGCTGTCCAGCGCGGCTTGGAAGCGCTGGAAAAACGCCAGCATGTCGTCATGGGTAGGATCGTGATCGAGCACCTCGTAGATCAGCCGCTGAAACGTCCGGTTGTCTACGATGGACAAAATACAGAAAGGGCCGTCATACAACTCGTCGGCGGCGATGTAGCCGGAAAAGTTCGCCAACACCTGCTCGAGATACGCGCCGGTAACCCGCGCCTCCCCTTTTTTTTCCCGCTGCTTCAACCCAATTCTGAATCGTGGCGAAGGGCACAAAGACACGGTGGTCGCGCCAACCATGCCAGGAGGCTGCCCGGTAGGGAAGGTTATCTTCCACCACCAACCGGACTGTGGTGGAAACCACCCGGTGCGTGTAGTGACTCTTGGGTGGAGCCAAGTCCTCCATGGGCGCGTTAAAGTAAATTCGGCAGTGTGAACACTTGTGTTGGGAGTAGGTAACGTGCACATCACGTGGACGTCCAGACGCTGGATCGCCCAGATCGTGGAGGGTACGGGCCGCGGTTTTTCGCCGAGGAGCCGCGCGAGCACATTGTGGACAGGCGCAGCGCCGATAGTTTCGGCTCCTCCGAACGATCTCGGGCGGTGGCAAGTCCTCGACCCGTGCAATGCCCTCGGTGACATCTGGAACGTATTCTCCAGGTCCGATACGCACAACCATTTCGACACCCTCCAGAAGTTGTTGTCACTTCTAGAGTTGTCGGCCGTTCCCCTCGGAAACTTTAAGAAAAAAGCTGCAATGTTGCTATAGTCTCGATTTTTACCCTGTTTCAGACGGCCTCCTACGAACTATACTACGACAGGGGTGCAGACACGACAAAAATAACCCCTTCCGCTGATCGTCTGCGGAAGGGGTGTTTTACGATGGTTCAGGGTCTTCAGCATGAAATGGCATATCGGGTACAAAAGCGCGACAAAACCCCCCAACGGGGC
>CAYNXT010000319.1:0-1881 GCA_964401235.1 uncultured Planctomycetales bacterium | reverse complement strand
CTACGCCGTGCCGATCCGGGCTCTGTGGGAAATCACCTGAGCGAACAGGGTGAACCGGCGGCGGTGGAGTTTCGGCTGGAGCGGGTCTATCAGGTGCACCTCAGGCGCGGCACGATGGTGCTCAAGGAGCGCGATAGCGAGACGGTCCGCCGCAGGCTCAACGGCCGGTGGCAGCGGCTGGGTCAACCGATGATCCAGCAGGACCGGATTGTTGTGAAGCGCCCCCATGGGAACGGGGGCCACGATTCGAGCGCAGTGGCTTCCCAGGGGACCAGCCGGCCTGCCAGGCGCCGGTCGCGCCAGGACACGCCAGCCGCGCTCGTCGGGGCGGTGTGAGCCCTGTTCTGAGTCGTAGCCGTCGCGTCAGTTCCTTCCTGGCGCCATGGAGCCTTCCATCCGGCGCCCGTCATATTCGATCCTCTCGCAGTAGCCAGCCATTCTCAGCGGTCGTCTGGAGCCTACCATCGCGTCATATCTGATTCTCTGGTTGTAGGCGGGACACGCCATGGCCGTGGCATTACGCGGCAAGGCAGTCGCTACCTGCGCTGGATTCTCGTGGAAGCGAGTCAGCATATCATTCGGCATCCCGGCCCATTGCGACAGGCGTACCTGCGCTTAGCCCGCGGCAAAGGCCATGGGAAAGCGCTAGTCGCGGTGGCGCGCAAGCTCCTGGTCGGGCTCTATGCTGTCTTACACGATCAGCGTGCGTTTTGTCCGACCACGACACCGATACCCGTCAGCGGAGCCCGTTCCGGGGACTAGGTCCCTCGACCTGCTATTGTGATTGGGACCGCTGGCGCTGAACCAAAGCTCATGTGCGCCGACGCGCACGAATAGATGTGTAGCGCAAACTCTTAAAAGTACTTGACGGGTCGCCTGTTTTCATAGATGTTTTCATAGATGTCACCGGAATTCCTCGTCGTTAAGATTCTCCATGTTCAAGAGCCTCACGGCATTGCTCGATGAGATGTCGGAGTCCTACAGAGTCCCGACTCTTATCGAGTTCACAGGCAACCTGCAAATGTGGAATAGCTTCCTCATAATGGCCGAGTGCTGCATGGGCTGTACCAACCGCACGATGCACGGCACCGAGGTGCACATTTTTGAGGCGAGCATCAATAAATCCAAGCGATCCTGAAGTGAGCTTGCGGAGCGCCTCCTGACCGGCCGTCAGTACCTCGTCATAGCGTTTTGCTGCATAGAGCGCGTGGATGAGATCCAATCGATCCATGAAAAATCTTGAGCTGTGCAGTTGGAAGATTGTTTGATAGACTTCCACCGCCTCCTGCAGTTTGCCCTGTTTCCGTAGCGCTCTGGCTAGGTAGTAGTTGGCCGAATAGTCATGCGGCCGCTTCCCCAATCTGCGCTTACAGAGCTCCTCCTGCTCGGCGAAACGCCCTTTGAGCTCAAGGCGCTTGGTTTGAACGAGGAAAATCGTTCTGCTACACCAGCGTCTTGGAAGCTCAGACGTGATAGCCCCGATCACTTTTGAGAGCTTATCTTGCTTGAAGGACGTCATTGATATCGTCAGCGTATGGCCCCAGCGCTTTCAGTATGTGCCCCACATAGTAGTACATTTTTCCCCAAAAACTCAAACTCTTCGGGTCTACTGGGGGCAACTCTACAGGCGGGCGTGGTCCCCCAAACGTTATCGGCGTATAGGCTTTGTTGGGTTCACGTGCAATTTTCCCTTGTGTCTGGCCAGGGTACGTATCGAAAGGTGCCCGGACCGCATAGGAGACCTGAAGAGCACCAACTCCCGCAATCGCAGCCCCACCAATTGCTACTGGTGCGGCAACCTCCAGCGCGAAGCCACCGGTCGCAACGGTGCTGGCTTCCGAAGAAACGCTCCACGTCACCGGTCAGGAGGTAATCGGCAGC
>CAYNXT010000318.1:1145-1883 GCA_964401235.1 uncultured Planctomycetales bacterium | reverse complement strand
CGTATTCCCACATATTCTGCGGTCTATCCGTTTGCCTCAGGGATGAAACTTATGGCGCTGAATTTTCTTTATCGCACGGTAGTCCGCACTACGTCAATCAAAGTGAAGGGAAACGGGCGCATTGAAGATGACCTCAACTATATTGGCAGGGTTCGCCGAGCATTTCCGTACCAAGTGGATATTCGAGTCGATTTAAACGGCAGCCTTGCGCCCGGCCACGCCGAGGCATATCTCTCTCGCATGGCGGAATCACGAGAGGGTGCGCGCTGGATCGAGCAACCATTTCCGAAGAACGAATGGGAGAGGTCAGCAGAATTTCAGCATCGATTCACCAGAGAGCTGGTTCTGTGCGCAGACGAGTCAATCTGTTCCGTTGAGGAGCTCGCGCGAACTATCACCGAGGGCACATTCCGTGCAGTCAATATCCGGATCGCGAAGAACGGCGGCTTACTCAATGCTTTGAAACTGTACCAAAAGGCCATAGAGCATGGTCTTGAAACACAACTTGGATGCCTCGTGGGAGAGTCATCCGTGCTGTCGTACGCTGGGCTGCACTTTGCCGCGCTGGCCAACCGGCTGCGTTACCATGAGGGCTGCTTCGGGAGATACCTCGTCACGTGGGATGCGATCCAACCATCACTGACCTTCTCTCGTGGTGGCCGCGTGCCTTTGACACGCCTGCCAAAAGCGGGCCTGGTGCCGATGTTCAATGTGGGCCGTCTCAGACGGCAAGCGTGT
>CAYNXT010000318.1:0-1135 GCA_964401235.1 uncultured Planctomycetales bacterium | reverse complement strand
AAGAGTGTGAATCCGGACTGTTAGGGAGACCCACATGAGGTTGCCCCTTCGCTTGGTCGCTGCCCGTGCATTTATCCGATGCTGGATAGCGTGGCACTACCTCTTGCTCTCCTTCCGTCTGGCACGGTATCGGCAAGATCAAGAGGCGTTGGCCCGTCGTTATAGTTTGGAGGATCAGGAACCAGAGTCCTATACAGAGCTTGCCCGAGGGCGCATTCTTGAGCGTGCAAAAGCGTTTCGCGGACGAAAAGAGTTTGCCTGGACATCAGGAACGACCCATCAGCCGAAGCAAATTCTGTATTCGAGGCGGCGCATTCGCGCGCTACAGCAGATGTATGTCGTCCAGGCGATTTTGGCGTACCGACATGCCGGACTCGGGCGGCCGGCGTTTTATTTCATGACCAGCATGGCTCCAGACCGATCGGTCAGTGGGCTACTGGCTCGCGAACCGCTGCCGTGGTGGTTGGCAAGGTATATCCTCTGCGATTCAATCGTCTATGAGCCCGCTGTCGCACGGTTAGTTGACCGGTACCCCCAAGACGCGCTGCATCTCGCGCTACTGATGCTCAGTGCTCCGGTCTTGATCGCCATGGCCAATCCATCGTCCCTGTATGTGCTCATTGACCGCGCCAAGCGCGAGTGGGATCGGATGCGAACGCAGGTGAAGGACATTCTCGCAGAGGGCTGGTTGTCTGAGTTTAAGAACCGTCGGGGACCTGCGATTAGACTTCGCGAGGCTCAGGTGAGTCAATTACTGGACTCGCCCCAGTGCCCACCAGTGAAAGCGCTACTGCCCGAGCTAAAGATGGTGTACTGCTGGCAAGGCGGATACGTGGAGCCATTTCTCGACAACCTCGAGCAGCAGTTGGCCGATCTCCAGCCGATCTTCCGCCCGATGTTTTCCATGTCCACGGAGACGGTGGCCTACCTGATTTACCCCCGCGTATCGACCGATGCAGGGCTGCCGATCTATCCAGGCGTATACTACGAGTTCATGGAGGCGGACAGCGAGACCAGCACGCGCAACCTGATGAAACCATGGGAACTTCAGGCCGGACGACAGTACCTCATGGTCGTCTCCGATATGTACGGGCTCAGGCGGTACCAGACCAACGATGTGTTTGAGTGTGTAGCT
>CAYNXT010000317.1:0-1885 GCA_964401235.1 uncultured Planctomycetales bacterium | reverse complement strand
ACATCGGAATCCCACAATCCCTTCTCAACGAGGAACTTGGGATCCCCCTTCGTCAAACGTTCAATGATCGCCTCGGTGCCATCTCGTTGTGGGAAGAGGCTCCTGGCCTGTGGATTGTTCTTAATCCACGGCGCTGTTCCCAGGAGAATGATGATCTTGTCGACGTAGCGATAGAGAGACCGGATGGAGTACTCGATATACTCTTCTTCATTATAAATTGAGTAGACCGCGGCAATGTTCATGACGCTCTTGCTGTGTTAGAATGGCCGGCGATGCTCCGCCTGAGGTGGTCCAACAGGCTGTCTGTACACCGCTGGCCTCTCGCGGCATGGCTCGCCGGACTCGCCGTCGTGCTCCTCATTCGCTTTCCAGGAAAATTCCTCCTCGATCCCCCATTCCTGATGGACTTCGATCTCTTCCGAAGAGTCGCACAGCGTGTGGTCGCGCACGAGTCGACCCATCTCTACGCGCCCGTCGGAACCGAGCAGGCGTTGTTCAAATATGCCCCCTGCTGGGCGCTCTTCCTGGTTCCGTTCGGTTGGGCCTCTCCGCAAACCGGCGCCGTGATCTGGGCGACGCTGACCGTCGCGTGGCTGCTCGGCACGTGCTGGCTCGCGGATTGCATCGCCAGGCATATCGGCCTCTCTCCACCTCGGTGGCTGTCGGTGTTGGCGGTGATCATCCTCGTGCGCCCGATAACATCCGAATTCTTGCTGGGGCAAACCAACTTGCTATGGGGATTCCTCATCACGGCGTTTGTGTGGCTTGAGCTCACGCAACGACGTTGGCCTGCAGCGCTCTGTCTGGTGTTGGGTATTTCGTTGAAAGTCCCCGCCCTTCTCTTTCTCGTGTACCTCGTTTGCCGACGCACATGGCAGACGGTCGGTCGTGTGCTCGCGTGCCTAGCACTGCTGAATATCGGAAGCGCGCTCTGGTTGCTCCCCTCTGCGCCTTCGCAATTGTTCTTCTCATGGGCGCACGCACTCGCGACGAGCGGCCCTAATCGCGCCTTTGAGATTGGCAGCCAGTCGCTCCTCGCCCTCCTAGGACGCTTGCTCCGCCCTGACGGTTACGGGTTCAATCTCCTCGCCTTACAAGACCAGTCTGTCATGCTGATTGCCGTCGCCATCCAACTGGCGCTCTTCGTCGTGGTTTTCCTCCTTCCGCATCGGCCATTACGTTTCCCCTCACAACTATTCGTCATGGACAGCGCGCTCCTGGCCACCTTGATGGTGCTCTTTTCCCCCACCTGCTGGATTCCCACCTACAATGCGCTGCTGTTTCCTCTCTGGATCGCCCTTGCGTGGCTTTTGCAGCGCGACCAGCATCTTTGGCGCTCGCCATCGCTCATCGCCGGCGCGCTGGTCATGGGGATACTAGCTCTCATGACCCACTCGAAATTCTGGCGTCTGCTTGGCATCCACTACGTCCGAGGAGAATCCTACGTGTACCTGGTCTTCATGGTTTTTCCCCAGCTTGGGCTTGCGCTCGCCTGGGTTCTCTGGTCTGTACGGCGACGGCTCCAGGCTCAGGCGAGGGCGGATGTCCCGTGAGCTCGCTTTGCCCGAACATACTTCTGGTAGCTCGCCCACTGGTATTTCCCCGCCATCCTGGCCGTAAACCACCCCAACCGCCCATCGCGGTATCCCTGCTTCAGCAGGTAGGTGCGCACGAACCGATCGATGGTCCGCCACAACGCCTTGCCAACGCTCATCCGGCGCCCATCGGCAAGCCATTTCTGCGCCTCGAGTATCGTCTGCCGGTCGAGTTTCTCCACAAAATCTCTCGTGTCGCGGTAGGAATAGTGAAGCAAATCCGCACGAAGGACTCCGGAGGGTGGACCGATTGCCCGCGGGTGGACCGTGGTTTCCTCCCACCGAAACAC
>CAYNXT010000316.1:0-1887 GCA_964401235.1 uncultured Planctomycetales bacterium | reverse complement strand
CTGCAGTAGACTCCCCGGGCCCAACAGGAGTGCAAAACTAACTGGTACTGGTTCAACAAATGCTGGTAAAATATATTTCGAACATTTCCTGTGGACATCAGATCATGCCAATCACCCTGACTCAAACCCGACGCGTTGCCGAAGACGAGAACGCCCTGTTTGTCTTCGATCACAAGGACGCCTACCGCCAGATCAGGAATTACCTTGCGGGTCGTCTCATCGGAGCGACGAGAGACGAGGTGCTCGTGGAAGAAGTGATCAAGTGCCTATTCTGCAAGATGTATCTCCAGAAGGAAGCAGGCGCCGCCAAGACGTCGGACCCGCTGGAGATCGCCAATCGGTACCGCAGCGCGTTTGCAGCGCTTCGGACGTTGCTCCCCGAGCTATTCACCAAGCAAGACGAGCTCCTCCTCGATCCCGAAAGCCTAGCCTTTGTCAATGAGAAATTGGAGCATGCCGATCTCGACAATCTTGAGCGCGATCCGATCGGGGATGCCTATGAGGCGTTTATCGGCTCAGGGATTCGTGGCCAAGAAGGGCAATTCTTCACCCCGCAAAACGCCATTCGGTTGCTCGTTGAACTAGTGGACCCACAACTTCACGAGCGTGTCATCGATCCCGCCTGTGGCGCGGGCGGCTTCCTCAGCGCGGTGGCTCGGCGAGCGATCGCGCTTGGAGCCGAACCACGTGACGTAGCGCAGAACGTGTATGGCATTGATAAGGACCGCTACCTCGCTACGCTTGCAGCGTCGCACCTTTCGCTCACTACCCTCTCACCCGCTAGGGTCTTCTGCGCAGATTCTCTGGTGTGGGCGGCCGAAGGAGATGGCAAGCTTCCTCTTCAGGAGCAACTCGGGACATTTGACGTGGTGCTGACGAATCCCCCGTTTGGGGCACGCATTGTGGCGGTCTCGCGACGCGTCCAACAGTCCTTTGCCCTGGGACACCGCTGGGTCTGGGATGCCCACAGCGGACGATATGCGAAGACAACCGAGCTGCAGTCCTCGGTCGCTCCCCAGGTGCTCTTCATCGAACGCTGTCTCACGCTCTTGCGGCCTGGCGGACGAGTCGGCATGGTGGTGCCCGAGAGTGTGATTTCCGGCAACAACTATCGGTACGTCGTCCAGTTCATCCGTGAGCGTGCGTACATCCGGGCGGTCATCGGTATGCCCGAGGCGCTGTTCAAGACCTCGGGTAAGGGCGGGACCCATACGAAAACGTGCCTGCTCCTCCTTGAGCGGAAAGCCGAGGCAAATGGCAAGGAGAGCACGCGCGAGCGCATCTTCATGGCCGAAGTGCAGTGGTGTGGCCATGATAGCCGCGGGCGCCGGATCGAGTGGGATGAACTGCCCGAGGTGATCGAGCGGTATCGAGCCTTCAAGCAGGGAGCCGCCAACGGACGGAGCCACCTAGGCTACCAGGTGGCCCTCGGCGATCTCTCCGAGAATATCCTCGCCCCGCGGTACCACAATCCGGACGTCGCCGCGCAAGTGGCCTCGCTGACTGCGACGCACGACCTCATGAAGGTCGCGGACATGGTGGCGTCTGGCTTGCTACAGGTGACGACGGGGGACGAGATTGGGATGCTGAGTTACGGAACGGGTCCGATCCCCTTTGTGCGCACGTCCGATATTTCCAACTGGGAGATCAAGGTCGATCCCAAGCATGGCGTCAGTGAAGCCGTCTACGCATCGTTTGCGCGCAAGCAGGACGTGCGCGAGGGTGACATCCTGATGGTGCGGGACGGCACCTACCTCATCGGGACGTGCGCGTACATCACGAAGTACGACACTAAAATTCTGTTTCAGAGCCACCTCTACAAACTCCGAATCACCGACCCGGAGCAGCTCTCGCCTTTCCTGCTGCTGGCAGCGCTCAGTTCCTTGC
>CAYNXT010000315.1:0-1890 GCA_964401235.1 uncultured Planctomycetales bacterium | reverse complement strand
GGCAGGATAG
This sequence comes from uncultured Planctomycetales bacterium, assembly GCA_964401235.1. Lineage (GTDB taxonomy): Bacteria > Omnitrophota > Gorgyraeia > Aquiviventales > Aquiviventaceae > CAYNXT01. Next base: position 1,880 of record CAYNXT010000315.1, on the reverse strand, counting down.
GTCAGCGCGGTTCTGGCTGCCGTTTGCAGGCGGCGCGCAGCCTCAAGATGCTGGGCCAGCTGGTTGAGCGACTGGGCCAAATGGCCGCTGGCCTCGCCGGTTTCCACCAAGTTCAACCACAAGCGCGAGAAGACCAGAGGATGCTTGGCCATGGCATCGCGAAAGGTGTTGCCGGCTTCCACGTCGCGCCGGATCTCTTCGGCAGCTAGCAGCAGGGTCTGGCTCTGCATCTGAGCGCACACCACTTCCAAACTGCGCAGAAGCGGCACGCCAGCCTCGACCATCGTGGCCAATTGTTGGCAGAAGAGCATCTGATCTTCCAGCGTCACCCGCCCATGCATCCGGCGGGCTTGACGGGAGGCAATGGATGCGGCGTTTCGCAGCAGATCGCGGCGCGAAATGGAGGTCACCAGCAACCCGCGATGCTGCAGCATGGCCACCACTTCGTCTTCATCCATGGCGTCGAGGTGGCCGTTCTGCACCGAGCCTCGTTGATCTCTGGCGATATAATTAAACGTTGGCATGATTTTCACCGCAAAATCGCAAAATGCCGCAAAGACGCAAAAAATTCAAACAATGAGATCTCATAGGTTGTATGCAACTCTCTTAATCTGCAATCGTGGTCTTGAAAAATTCAAAATCAGTCCCAGTCGCTTACCTGTTGCCTTGAGGTAAGCCAGCACTTGTGCCATGTGAAAATTGTTGATCTCATACATTGCCTTCACCTCTAAAACAATTTCATCCGCAATGAGAAAATCTAGTCGATGTTCTCCTACCAAGAAACCCTCATATCGAACTTGAACAAGTTGTTCTCTAGTAAACTCGGCGTGATGGGTCTCCAACTCATATGCGAGCGCCTTCGCATAGACTTTCTCGATGAATCCAGGCCCCAATGTTTTGTGAATTTTGATTGCATGTCCAATGATTTGATTTGACAGCTCATTAATTTGCTCTGTGTTCACGTGTTCTTTTTGCGCTTTTGCGATCTTTTGCGTCTTTGCGGTGACAACTATCGATCCAGTAAGACCACGCCTTCGAGCTCTTCCATACTCGTGACGCCGGCACGAACCTTCTTCAGGCCCTCTTCCCACAAGGTGGACATCCCGGAAGAAATGGCGAAATCTTTCAGCACGTGCGCCGGTGAGCCCTTGGCAATTGCATCACGCAACTCCCGACTCAAGGTCATCACCTCATAAATGCCAATGCGTCCGCGATAACCCGTGTTCGCACAGTGCTCGCAGCCCCTGGGGCGATACAGCAGCTCTTCATCGATGTGAAACCGCGCGCGAAGCTCTGGAAGCGGCTCATAGGCCTGCTTGCAGTGATCGCACAGCTGCCGAAGCAAGCGTTGCGCCATGACCAAGCTGACTGTCGAGGAGAGCAAGTAGGACGGCATGCCAAGATCGATCAGGCGGCTGATGGCGCTGGGCGCGTCGTTGGTGTGCAGCGTGCTGAAGACCAGGTGGCCGGTCAACGCCGCCCGCACGCAGATTTCGGCCGTTTCCAGGTCGCGGATCTCTCCCACCATGATAATGTCGGGATCTTGGCGCATGAACGCCCGCAAGCCGGCGGCAAACGTCAAGCCGATGGCGGGTTTAATTTGCACCTGATTGATACCCATTAAGCGGTACTCCACCGGATCTTCGATGGTGATGATATTTTTGGTGCGAGAGTTGATCTCATTGAGGGTCGCATAGAGGGTGGTAGATTTACCGGAGCCGGTCGGGCCTGTCAGCAGAATCAGCCCGTAGGGATCATGGATGGCCTGGCGATAGGCCTCAAGCGGCTTGGCATCAAACCCCAACCGCCCCAAATCTAGAAGTGCAGGTGATTTATCCAGAATACGGATGACGAGCTTTTCGCCGTAGATCGAGGGAATG
>CAYNXT010000314.1:0-1890 GCA_964401235.1 uncultured Planctomycetales bacterium | reverse complement strand
TGGTGCGGATCGTCAAGGCGGAACCGGGCGGCTTGGATGGCAAGGGTGTCTGGGCAGGCGCGACAACTGGCCTTTCGCCAGGCGAAGAGAACGAGACCATGCAGCGGTACTTGGCGGGCGGATTCATTGCGTCTGCGTAGGAGCCGCTAGCCCATGGAACACAAACCCTTTGAAGAAGACGACCCCCTGGAGCTGATCGGCGTGGAGGTGAGCGGTCCCTTTGCGACGGAGGACGACGGCCTGGAGGAGATGGCACGCACGTTCATCGATGAGTACGCACGGATGGGTTGGAACCGTGAGCAACTGCTGAAACTCTTCCGCGACCCCTTCTACCAGGGTCCGCATGCCATTTATCAGGCTACGGGTGAGGCGTTTATCCAACGGCTGATCGCCGAACGCATCCCGGAAGACAGACTGGCTGCTGTGATCAACGAAGGCTGCCCTGGACCTGGGAACCCTCTCTGCGATGTCTGCCCTGTTGGTCGAAGTCTCGGCCAAACCCAGTGCCCGATCAGGCGGACGGAGCGTCGAATCCGTGAGTGGTTGAAGGCACGCTTTGTCAGGAGGTTGAGCTGATGGCGATCTTTCCTCAAGACGTCTCCGCGACAGGCTATTGGGTGGATCGCCTGTTCTATCTGGCGCTCACACTGACCGGTGTTGCATTTCTGCTGGTGGCGATCATCCTGCTCTACTGCCTGGTTCGGTACCGTCAAACGCCCAATCGCAAGGCCCGCTATACCCACGGTGATAGCCGGTTGGCCCGGCGGCTGACGATCGGCTTTGCCTGCCTGATCTTCCTGGCAATCGATGTGAACCTGGCCGTTCACGACCACTTCGCCTGGGAGGCTGCGTGGGGGAGGCCTCCAGACCCACGGGAGGCGCTTCGGATTGAGGTCATGCCTGAGCAGTTTGCCTGGAACATCCGTTACGCAGGAGCGGACGGCAGGTTCCGGACGGCTGACGACGTCACCACGATCAACCTCCTCCACATCCCAGCCAATCGACCGATCCTGGTCCAGCTTTCCTCAAAAGACGTCATCCACAGCTTCTTCCTTCCGAACCTCCGGATCAAGATGGATGCGGTGCCTGGGTTGATCACTTCGCTGTACTTTCAAGGCAGGGTGCCTGGGACCTATGACCTCGCCTGCGCGGAGCACTGCGGCTTCGGGCACTACCGCATGAGGGGATTGCTGATCGTGCAGCGTCAAGAGGAGTTTAATTCGTGGCTGGCTGGTCAGGCCGAGGAAGGTCCAGCAGACACAAGTTGGGGCTGGGACTGGGGTCTGCCTGCCGCGCCAACCCGAGGTGCCGCAAGGGTCGCGGCGCAGGGAGAGGGTGCCTCATGACTCAAGAAGCCCGTCTCTCCTTTGTTCGCAAGTACATCTTCTCCACCAACCACAAGGTCATCGCGATCCAGTATCTCGTGACCGGGCTCTTCTTTCTGACCGTCGGGCTTGGTTTGTCCCTGTTGATGCGTTGGCAGCTTGCCTATCCGTGGCAGCCGATCCCGCTGATTGGGAAGCTGTTGTTTTCCGCTTCTGGAGGCGCCGTGACGCCCGAGGCCTACCCCATGCTGTTCACCATGCATGGGGGAATCATGGTCTTCTTTGCGATCACCCCAATTCTGCTTGGGGCGATGGGCAACTACACGATTCCCTTGGAGATCGGCGCCAGGGACATGGCGTTTCCCAGGCTGAACATGCTCTCGTACTGGTTCTTGTTTGTCGGAAGCCTGATCATCCTCGTCTCGTTCTTCGTGCCTGGTGGAGCAGCCGGGTATGGGTGGACCATCTACGCGCCGCTGTCTTCAAGCACGCACGTGTTGCCAGGTTGGGGACAAGACCTCTTCATCCTGGGGCTTGCCCTCGATGCGGTCTCCATCCTGATGGG
>CAYNXT010000313.1:0-1894 GCA_964401235.1 uncultured Planctomycetales bacterium | reverse complement strand
TTTCACAAACCGCTGCATGCTCACCATCGCGGCAATCACCACGACAATGAGCACGGCATATTCCAGAGCGACTTGACCGACCCACTAGTTCATGACGTCGGAATCTCCATGCGAATCACCGAGAGCAACGTCTTGTCTGGGCGCTGGATCGCCGGCAAAATGCCGATCAGGCAATACTCGCGCGATTCCCCTTTTTGAAACACCCACATCGCTCCACCTTCTTGCATCTTAAGCGCCCTGGCATACTCGCGCCAACTCGATGGCTCAAGCGAGCGAATCAAGTGCCACCCGCTGCGCGGCATCTCGCGCCGGTAAAACTCCTCCACCGCATCCTGAAACCGATCCACCTCGTAGACCACATTCGAACCGTGGCTGGCCAGCGGCTGCGAAATGAGGCGGACGGCCTTTGGAATCCTCGGCACATCCTCAAAGTCAAACCCCGCCGCGTCCTCGCCCGGCTCGCGAGGGGCCGGCAGCTCCCCTTCCCAGTGGGACACAAGGATATAACTGCCCGACTGATCGTCCTTGCGCACGACCGTCAAACTGATGTGCTCCTGGTCTTTGCCAAACAACACCGATGACACCCGCGGCTCTTCACTGACCACGCGCCAACCACTTTCGCCTAGCGCCGTGCTGTAAAACCCGCGCACCTCTGCCGGCAGGCTGGCCGTTTCATACACGCCCCGCGTGGGTTGCGCGTCCTCAGAGACGATCACGCTGCCTGGATAGACAGGATACGGCAGCGCTCCTTCGGCGTGAATAGCAACGCCGACCACGAAAAGCGGCAGACTCAGTTGAACGCAATAGTTAATCCGCATCGGTCAATTCCGCTGTGTATATGGGAGGAGAGAATGGCGCAAGCGGCATCCCGCTTACGCTTGCCTCTGCAGAGCTCTCAATTGTTCCATAGCGCATCTGCCACAATCCCAAATCCCGCGACGGCTCCTCACGCCGAACCCTCACGTGAGGCTGCGGCAGAAGATGCATATCATCAACATCGTCATAAATATAGGCCATCGCGAGCGCTCCCAAGAGAAAGGTCGAAGTTGTCCCGCTGACTTTATTCGCGACGATATTTGTCGCCCCCCCTACGCTGCCGGCTGATAAGAACAGAGACGTAAGCCGCGACGTGGTCTCTCCCGATGCTGTAGAGAAATGGGGCAACAACGATGGACCGCTGTTGCAGCCCGTCCAACTATACGTAAAGTACGGACTCTGCACGTTGCGCCACGGCATCGGAATAGGGAACATCACGGGAGGAATACCTCCGATCTTCGGACGGAGCTCGTTGCGGGTTCCGGTTTGATGCTCTTCCTCCTCATCCGCTTCATCCTCGCGCTCCTGGGCGGCCTGATTGTCATCCCAGATAAACTTGTTGGGTTGATTGCTACCTTTACCGACGTCGTCGAAATGGTCTTGCAGAGCTTCGGCCGAATCAGGCGGCACATCGATGCCGGCGTTGGAATAGGCAAACTGGGTGGCATCATCCTTGGCTTGGATCGCTGAGCTCACACTGACCGCTACCATGCGGGTGTATTGCGACATTTGGACCGCCGCAAACGCTTGAGAAATGAATTGCCTCGTCCCATACTGATCCACGCAAAGTGGGATGTACGTGTAGATCATCCACGGCACCGTGAGCCCCCACATCTGAAGATTAATCTCGGCGGCTTGGTTGTGCCCGCCTGCCAGGCGAGAAGCAGCCGTCAAGGCGGCCGAGTCCGCGGCGATACTGGTATGGGTTTTCGTCATCGCCACCTTGCCGATGTTGAGCGCATTGGAGGTCATGGTGATCACGCGCTCGTCCAAATTGGCCATGCGCTCGAGTCGAGTCATGTCGCGATCCAGAACGTACACTTTGGCGCCGAGCCCGGCGAAGGCCCGCGCCGCGTAC
>CAYNXT010000312.1:0-1895 GCA_964401235.1 uncultured Planctomycetales bacterium | reverse complement strand
GCTGAACCGGATCGCGGTTGAGGCGTATGGAACCGAGCGCTTTGACACAGTATATCGTGAGTTCATCAGGGCCGGGCGGCACTTAAGTAGTTTTAGCAAGACCGAGGTGTTCCAAAAGGAGTTTGCCACCCGTCAAGTTGAGATGGTAGATGCGGCAGGATACGGCCGTCGCACGACTCTCGGCGAGTTGACTCGATTAAGCCGGAGGGAACGTGCGACATTCAGAACCCATATCGAGGCGCTGGTGGATCACTATCTGACCACCGACACGCTTGATCGAATGCTCAATGGCGATTCCCAGCCTCTTCAAGAACTGAGGGCCAAATTGAGCACCGAAACCGTGGACGGTTACACGGGGCTCTTGCGACATGAGACGGCCAGCGATTTTAGCCAGATGGTCTATGAGAGGCTCCAAGCCCGCCATCAAGCCCAAGTCGAATCGTATAACCGAGAGGCCGAAGCGTACAATCGCCAGCTACAAGCGAATGGACAAGATGGCCTTGGACTCGAGATGACACCGCGCAAGCCCCAGCTGCATCCCCTTCATCTTGACACGCAAGCGCCTGAAGCTCGGCAAGCTGCCCGTGACGGCACACACATTCAAGCTCGAACCTCTGCCGGGAAAAGTATCTTCAACGTTCTAACTGAAATCGAGCATCTTCACAGCAGCCCGGATGCGCGCGGCCTCATTCTCGTCCCCAATAAGGATGCCCTTGGCCAATACACGGACGATCCGTTTAACCGGGCCGTCCTGAAGGCGTTTGGCGTAAAGCTGGAACCGCTGGACACCGAGCTTGGCGGCCGCAATTATGAGCGCGTGATCGATCTGCTGGAGCGCCGTAGCAAAATAGATGAGAACGGTCAGGAACGATTGGTCATAACGATTGCCCCCTGGGCAGATTTTCTGCAACTATTTAACGCTGCTAAGACAGCGCCTGACGAATTACGTGGGCGACTGCAGGCTTTCCTCAACAATGAGCGTTCCGCCAACCGCCTGACGATTATTGATGAAGCGCATCTTCTCCTCAGCGACCGGTTTGAGGCCATTCAGTCCAAGGACCAAGGGAAACCGATCAGTGACCTCCGACATGACTACGAACTGCTCTATCGTACGCTAGAGCAAGCCGTTAACAGCGACGAATTGCTCCATGTGTCGAACGATCAACTCGACAACCCCAAATACGCTAATAGGCCACTCATGGTTGGCGAGGGTGAGGAACTCAAGCCGAACGGCGTGGCGAATCTCAAATTTACCGCCCTGCGAAAACCCGGTGGAGACCACTATACGAACGCCGAAATTCGCGGCGTGATGCGCGCCATCTGGGAAGAGAAGAATTCGCCGTACCAAAGTGTTTTTATTGACCAAGGTGTGATTTCACCCCGGAACCCCCTGATGGGTCTGCAACCAGATCGCATTCTGAAAGATCAGGCTTTTCTTGTTGCTAAGGCGATCCAGTTTGAAGAAAAATTACATCTCACTGTGGACTGGCAGAAAACGCGGGCTGGCGGCACGACCTCTGCGGCGTCTTCGCCATTAGATCTGTTTACGCATCTGGGCGGTAAGAAGGTGCTGGTCTCGGCCACCTTGAGTCAGTTTGAAGATTCGATCAAGGCGCTGACGGGTCAAGGGATTCTGTCTGTTGGCCCACAATCAAGTCTCGCCATTGGTTCCCTCGTCTATGGCCGAGGGGAACAAGATACTCCGGTTACGTTCAAGGTCTACGCTGACGCAGACCAGGCAATACGCGCGTTGGCTCAAGGTATTGCAGATGTCCTGGTGAAGCACGAGCGTGCGCGACAAAGCAGTGATGAAGAGCGTCCTGGAGGGCAATGGGTAGGCGTATCAAATTGGCACCTCGTCGAGAGCAGGAAACTTGAACGATTGGTCATCGAAG
>CAYNXT010000311.1:0-1903 GCA_964401235.1 uncultured Planctomycetales bacterium | reverse complement strand
CAAGCACTTACTCTACCCTCTACTCCTTCCAGTTCGATCAGTCACGCTTCAGGTCTGCCAGGAATTCCAAAATGTACTGGTTCACCAGCTCCGGCTTCTCTTGCTGCACGCAGTGCCCGCATTTGGGAATGAGGCGAAAAGTAAATGGGGCATCGACGAACTCGCTGGTCCACTCGGCCACGGACTGACTCACGACCGGTTCATTCTCTCCATAAATAAACAGAGTAGGACAGGTTACTTTTTCTTCCAGCAAAGAAACTTCTCCGACGAGCACTTCTGGAGGTAGATTGGCACGGTAGTAGTTAGTCGCTGTCGCGAAATGAGCAAGCGAAGAGGTCGTGGTCTCCTAGACAGGGTACGAGGCCCCCTGTGGATGTGATATAGGGCTCCTATGTTTGTCTCTAGAGGAGAGGTTGCAGAATGAGTCTTTGTCAAGAGGGCTTGGGAGCCCCGTTGACCAGCATTGCGGTGAGAGTTTTTGTAGACGCTTCAGAGCTTCTCATTCGTCTGGCCAATGGACTGGATTGGCAGCATCTGGCCGAGCTGGCGATGCCCGATTTGCAGCAAACGGCCAAAGGGTGCTGGTGGCTTGGGCGCAAGCTCAATGTGCGTACGCATTTGGGGGTGCTGGTCTTGCAAAGCCTGTTGAAAGAGACCGATCGGGGCCTCGAAAGCCGTATTGGCCACACGCCCCTGTACCAAGTGTTCTGCGGCTATGGGGTGGTGGCGCAATGGAAATGCCCGGACCATACCAAAGTCGAAGAATTTCGCAACCGGCTCACCCCGGCCACGCACAAGCAGATCGGCGATTATGTGCTTCAGGTCGCCGCCGCCTTGGGGTTTGCTGACCCGACGTGGATGGACCTCGACTCGACCGTGCAGGAGGCCAATATCGCCTATCCCTCCGATGCGCATCTGATGCGGAAGCTGGCGCAAAAGTGCTGCAAGGTCTTAGCGTTTGTCAAGAAGGCCAAGAAGCGCTACCTGCCGAGCGATTTACATATCGACATGAAATCCATCAACCGAAAGGCCAAGGAGTATTTCTTTCTCGCCAAGAATACGGCCATAGAGAAGAGACGAGAAGTCTTTGCGGGCTATCACAAACTCGTCAAACAGCAAGTAAAGCCGATGATTGAGTTTTGCACCGCCCTCAGTCCCCAGGCATACGCGGCGCTTCCCTGGAACATGCGTCGTGCTATTGACCAAATCACCGACCATGGGTGGCGATTTTTATTAGACGTGGCTCATTTTATTCGCGCGCACACCATCAAGTCAGGAAAGATATTGTCTTTCCATTGTGGGGCAGTTGCCTGCATTAAGAAAGGGAAAGTCGGCAAGGAGAACGAATTTGGCCGGGTTTTCCAAGTGGGTCGTATCGGGGGCAATTTCATGATTCCGTTCACTTGCACCGATGTGCGCATGGAGGACAAACAGAGCCTGATTCCCGCCATAGAGGAACATCGTAGCATCTTTGGCGACCATGTCCTCAAGGCCGTGGGAACCGACAAAGGGTATTACTCGTTAAAAAACGTTCGCGCTGCACAAAAGGAGGGTGTGGATGCCGAGGGTATACAACGTCCGCAAAATGTCAGAGATCGCCCCCCGCAGGATGTGGTTCTCCCCTTACGTAATCGACGCGCTGGTATTGAACCCTTGATTGGTCACCTTAAGGAGTTCGGATTAGGGAAAAGCACAATGAAGTCGGATCCGACCACCTTGTCGTCAGGATATAGGTCTGTTATGGGATTCAATCTCCACCAAATGCTCCGTCACCTCAGCGCTCAGGCAGCATGAGATTGCACTCCTCGTGACCATAACAAAGGAAATACTGTCTCGATGTTGGTAACTGAACTCCAAGCATTGATGGAAACCCGGTGTCAAATTTCGCGACAGCGACTAGCTA
>CAYNXT010000310.1:790-1906 GCA_964401235.1 uncultured Planctomycetales bacterium | reverse complement strand
AAGCGCGGGTCGGGGGTTCAAATCCCTCCGTGGGCTTTGCTTACATCAGGGGAGACATGACGATGGCAGAAGGTGTGGTTGAATTGACGGTGGACAATTTCGAGCAACAGGTCACCAAATCCACAACCCCGATTCTGATCGATCTGTGGGCCGCATGGTGTGGGCCGTGTCGAATCATTGCGCCGGTTGTTGAAGAACTGGCCAAGTCGTACCAGGGGAAGCTGAAGGTTGGCAAACTGAATGTGGATGACTGTCCAGACATCGCCGCGCGCTTCCGAGTGATGAACATCCCCACGCTCATTTTTTTGAAGGGTGGTCAAGAGGTTGACAGGGTGATCGGCGTCACCCCCAAGGAAGAACTCATCCGTCGTATTGAGCGCCTCATCAATACCACAGGATAGTTCGGAGTTTGGAGTCAATGCTTTTACTCCTCACTCCGAACTCCCAACTCCGAACTAATGAGGAGTGACGTGTCTTCTCGTCGTGGTGTTCCGGCTATCGCGGTCCTTTGCTCTGGCGAGGGGACAAACCTCCAAGCCATTCTTGATGCAACCCAGCGTGGTATCCTGGTGGCTCGGGTGGCATTGGTCATCAGTGACCGACCGCACACTCGAGCCCTCGCTCGTGCCCAGCGTGCTGGTGTCGAGGCCAGGTATGTGGATCCACACGCCTACCGGAGCCGAGCCGCCTACGAACGCGCCCTCATTCGCATGATCGATGCGCATGGTATCAGGTTGGTGTGTTTGGCAGGGTTTATGCGGATCCTGTCTTCTGTGTTCGTCAGGCACTATCCTCGTCGCATTCTCAACATTCATCCCGCCTTGCTGCCCGCGTTTCCAGGCGCCCACGCCATTCGTGATGCCTTGGCCTGGGGGGCCAAAGTCACCGGGGTGACGGTCCATCTTGTGGATGAGCGCGTGGATCACGGCCCCATTGTGTTGCAGGAAGCCGTATCAGTGCAATCTCGCGATACGGAAGCAACGCTCCTTGTGCGTGTGCACGCGGTGGAACACCGCCTCTATCCGGAGGGGATCCGGCTGGTCCTTGCAGGACGCGTGCGCGTCCAGGGCCGCGTCGTTACGGTCCGTGGCTCGTAATCCGTGACCCGTTTAGTTT
>CAYNXT010000310.1:0-780 GCA_964401235.1 uncultured Planctomycetales bacterium | reverse complement strand
AGCGGTTACCGGAAGACGTCGAGGTAGGTTTTGGGCAGCACGAAGTTGCGTCCAGTGGCAGGATGAATCAAGCGGACGCTATCAAACGAATCAAAGTGATAACTCGACAACACGCGGGCGATTTCCTCAGTGGAAGCGCGAAACAGTTGATTCATTGTGGCTTCGTCCACGGTGGGACCGAGCGTGGGCAGCGCGTTGAGGGTGAAAATAAACTCCTTTTCACGAAACTCTCCTCGGCACTGACCGATCGCCACCTGCCCTGACTCCCCCACGGTTTCCGACAGTTTTCGTTGCAGCCGCCTGGCGAGTTGCCAACTGAGGAATTCCCCAAGCTGAATATCCTTTGGCACGTACTGATCCAACGTCACCGGAAAGGGTCCGGTCATATTCACTTCAAAGATTGTTCGGGAAAACATCTCAGGGGTATCGATCATATTGGCGTACACCTTCCGGACATCATCCATGTATCGGACCAATGTGGCATAGGCTCCTGGCACCGTTGGATCTGCTAGGAGGAGGATATAGAACAGAATGTCCGCGTCAGTGCTCAGCGCCACCCGGTGGACGCCAACCAGCAACTTCCTGGCGACCTCATCAAACGCTGGGCCGAGCGCGAGTTGGTCGGCTGTCTGGATCAACGTTCCAGGATGATTCAGTTGAACAGCCAGGGTGTGGTCGAGCACGCGCACGGATGTTTCAAGATCGTCCTCTCGCAGGATACGCTCAAGCGATTGGGCGACGGTGGCTTTTGGGTAGGTGACCCCCCCACATCCTGTCAGC
>CAYNXT010000309.1:1365-1906 GCA_964401235.1 uncultured Planctomycetales bacterium | reverse complement strand
CCGATCTCGAAGGGCGAGTGGGGGCGGGGCAGAGCGGGGCGCGGTGGCGGCGTATCCGGGTCAGGTGGGGCACATCGAAGGCGCAGAACTTGTGCCTGATGTGCACGGCAAGGTGAAGTTTACCATTGGAGGGGGCGGAGAGCCCACTCGGGTGACGTTTGAGTATGAGCCGGACTCCCAGCCGTTAAACCAAGAAGAGGAAGGCATTCTGCGAGAGGCTCTCTTAAGCTGGATAGCGACGTTGGAATTTGCCCCACCGCGCGAGATTCCATTACTGGTCAGTAATACCCTCCAACCTCTCGCCCGCACCAACGAAGGCCGGTTAGAACTTCATCGCATCCTCCTTCACCCCATTCCTACCGAGGACGAACTCCGAGCTGAGCGTAGTATCCATGAAACCCCCGCTGAACGGCAGCTGTTTGTCAATGGGGTGATCTGGCATATCGGTCAGAGTTTTTTTGCTTCCGAATCAAACGCATCGCCGCAAGATTTGGAAAACAATGCTCTCGCATATTTGAGAATCCGTCCAGATATTCTCAGG
>CAYNXT010000309.1:0-1355 GCA_964401235.1 uncultured Planctomycetales bacterium | reverse complement strand
TCCTCTCTCCAGCCAGCCACAACCGCATCAGTGGGGATGCGTGGTTTGAACGTCTCCTGAAAGTTCCCGAGCACGTCGGCACGACCTTTGGATTGGGAGGCATCCATATCTATTCCTCTGTGCAAGCGGAGGTTCATAGAATTGATGAAGAGACCGTTGAACTTCGCCGCAGAGATAACGGCCAGCACGCCTTGCATGTTGGCCGGCGCAGCGAAGGAGTGCGGAGCTATCTTGTGATCGGAGGACGCACCTATCAGGTGCCAAACCAGGCCTTAAGAGTGGATCTGGACGCCCTCTTTACGAATCTGTTGGGATGGCTCGGTAACGCAGAGTTGGTCGAGTTTTACACATTTCCAGAGGCGAGTGCCTTAATCGCTTACCCGAAAGTGCTCAACACACTCATTCCGTTTCCTGCCAATACCAGGCTCCAACCCACCCTGGTGCCTCCTGCACTACCGACCGAAACCCTCACAGATGCCCAAGCGTATCTTACCAGTATGCTGGCCGAACTGGAGTATGTGGATGTGACGGGAGAGCAGACGCTCACCCGCGATGACCAGTTAGAGCTACTGCATTATGCGGCGCTGGTCGGAGGGCAAACCCAGCACAAGACCGGCAAGCTACGTGAGCCGGAGCAGGACCTACTTGACTACAATCTGGCCATGGAGATCCTTGAGCGCTTGCTCGGTGATCCATTTGACCAAACGGAACGGCTGAATCCGGACGTGATTCGCTGGACAGCAGAACTCATTGATTATCTGACGATGATCCAGTCGGGGTTTGATGCGGTGAGGGAAGCCGAGGATATAACTCGGCTGAACTCAGGAGAGATCAGAAACAACTACTACGAGCAACCGCCTATTCCAGGAAAAGGTGTGGCTGAGAAGCTGGAGCATTTGCCGTCTCCAGAAGAGATCTCGCGAGACCCGGTCAATAGTGTTGAAGAGCTACATCGCCGAGACGTGATCTTTGCAGAGAGCCTGAAAGGATTTGCAAATGAGAGTGACGAGGTGTTGAAGCACACGATTGCCGTAGAGTTAGCCGCAGGGGCCGCTTCCCGGTTTGGGAGTGTGCCTAAGGGTCCTTACCGCATGTTGAAGATTCAGACGCGCGTACCCGCAAAAACAACAGAGGAGGGTGCGGTGCGTCACCTCAGCTTTATTCAGGCCAAACGAGCCATAATTGATGGCGTGCATCCGATGCGCCATTGGATTACCACCAGTCATGTGGGCAAAGGCGATCGGGATATCCGTCGAGTCCTATTGGGCCATCCTGGTGCCGAGCGCGTGCGAATTGTTGGACAGGAGGTATCCAGACGATTTAGTTCGGGGACGACCGAGGCTCACACATTTCCA
>CAYNXT010000308.1:0-1920 GCA_964401235.1 uncultured Planctomycetales bacterium | reverse complement strand
TTCAATACCTAGACGTACTAGGTCCCAAGGATATTGAGACTGCATTCCGAGCCGCTACCAAGGGGCGTGCTGACGCAGTCGTCGCGCTGGCGAGCCCCGTCCTCAATTCTCAGCGAACACAGGTTGTAGAACTCGCGATCAAGAGCCGGCTCCCGGCGATATACTGGGCGACAGAATTTGTGGAGGCCGGGGGGCTTATGACCTACAGCGTGAGCTTTACCGACTTGTTCCGGCGCGCCGCCACTTACGTGGACAAGATCCTAAAAGGGACTAAGCCGGCCGACCTGCCGGTTGAGCAGCCGAAGAAGTTCGAGTTCATCATCAATCTGAAAGCGGCGAAGCAGATCGGCCTGACGATTCCGCCCAACGTGCTGGCAAGGGCGGATAAAGTGATCAAATGACAGAAGGCAGAAGGCGGTAGGCAGTAGGCAAGTAGGCAACAGGAAAGAATTTTGGATTAGGTGGCTTCTCGGGCCAGGATGACCACGTTCCTTTTGAAGCGATATTGGCGAAAGTGGCCATCAAAGGCGAAGGCATGGTCGAGTCTGTGATGGTCGATCAAAGCAAAGCTGGTGCAATCGACAAAGCTAAAGTCCTTGTCATCGTATCTCACGAAAATCGCCTTGGCCGTCTGCTCAATCGCTTCGCTGACGCGAAGCACTTTGATCCCAGTCTGGTCAAGACGCTTCATGAATTCGACGGCCGCTCGGTGACTGACTTTGGAGCGAATCAGGGTATAGCTCTCAGAGAGGACAAAGTTGGATGTCGAAAGCTGAGCGTTTGAAAGGAGCAACTCGGCATAAATCGATTTGGCAGCAGGATGATGGTCGTCATCTTCGCCAGCCAACGCAAGGAATGCGCCGGTATCGAGAAAGACCTTCAACGCTTAAATCTCTATCGGTAGAGGTACCTGTCGTGGTTTTTGGAGAGATCGTGAACCCCGCTTTTAAACAGTCCAACGATTCGGTAGGCAGGATGAGATGTCACTTCGACCCGACTTGCAGGAGGGCGACCAGCCGATTTAGCGGATGGTTTGTTCCGTTTCTCACTCTCTCTCACAGTGAGTTCAACCCTTTGCCTGTCTTTGAGTCGAACTTTCGTGAGCGGTTTGAAGACCCCATTTTCGTACAGGGCTTTGATAGATTTCGCCATGGAAAACCTCAATAAATTGCCTAGTTGGCTTAAACTTGAGTTTATACGGACGGCCTACCGCTGTCAAACTATGATAATGGGGACGCACTGAGCACGCGGGGGGACTATGAAAAATGTTTTTGGACTTCTTGCAATCGTAGTGGTGCTGGGTTGCGGGGCCACGGCCCAGGCGCAGCAGCCGGGAAAAATCTCCCGGATTGGACTTCTATCGCCATTCTCTCCTTCCGCTACCGCACTGTGGCACGAGGCATTCCGGCAAGGTCTGCGCGACCTCGGATGGGTTGAGGGAAAGAACATCAGCATTGAGTACCGATATGCGGAGGGTAAAAGCGATCGCCTCCCTGACCTCGCGGCCGATCTCGTCCGTCTCAAGGTTGACATCATCGTCGCTGCCGTTAATACCGATGCTCTGGCTGCCAAAAACGCTACCAGGGCAATCCCTATCGTTGTGGCGTCTGCGGGTGACCCTGTTGCACTCGGGCTTGTTGAGAGCCTGGCGCGGCCCGGCGGCAACATCACGGGGTTGTCCCAAATATCCCCGGAGCTGGCTGGAAAACGGCTGGAGCTGCTCAAGGAAATCGTTTCCAAGCTCTCCCGCGTGGCTGTGCTCTGGAATCCACAGGGCACAACCTCCCCACTGAGTTGGAAAGAAATCCAGCTCCCCGCGCGGGAGCTGGGAGTCCAGCTTCATTCGCTCGAGGTACGGAGCCCCGACGAGTTCGACAAAGCGTTCGAAGACGCGACCAGGGCGCGCGCTGGCGCTCTTGC
>CAYNXT010000307.1:1591-1928 GCA_964401235.1 uncultured Planctomycetales bacterium | reverse complement strand
GGAGGCCGCCCGCCGCCAGGCCTTCCAGCACGATCTGGCGGCCAAGCGCGCCAAAGAGATCACCGACGGTGCTCCTCCGCTGATCGACACGAATCAACGGAAGATCACCTCCATTGCCTTAGAAGAAATTCTGCACGGGAAAGTGCTGTATAAACCGCTGGAGGAAGAGAAAGAGGGGGGCAAGAAAGGTCGAGGAGCCAGGACCAAGGAAACCAAGAAGGCGAGGGCATCCTAAATGACCAACGCACCGGAAGTGGTGCTCGGAGTCACTGGATCGATCGGGGCCTATAAGGCGGGGGATCTTGTGAGATCGGAAGGCACACGTCTGAACTCCAGT
>CAYNXT010000307.1:0-1581 GCA_964401235.1 uncultured Planctomycetales bacterium | reverse complement strand
CGGGGGATCTTGTGCGCCAGTTGAAAGACGCAGGCTATGCGGTCACGTGCGTGATGACGCAGCGCGCGACGCAATTCATCGGGCCGCTGACGCTGCAAGCGCTCTCAGAGCGCAAGGTGTACTTGGACATGTTTGATTTGGACAGCCCGCAGATTATCCACACCACGCTGGCCGATCGCGCGCGATTGGTCTTAGTGGCTCCGGCGACGGCGAATGTGATCGCCAAGTTTGCCAACGGAATCGCGGATGATTTGCTCTCGTGCACGTTGCTGGCGACCCGAGCCAAGCTGCTCTTTGCGCCGGCGATGAACGTGCACATGTGGCAGCACCCCACCGTGCAGCGCAACGTCACGGCGTTGAAGCGCTTAGGGGTGCGGTTTGTCGGCCCGGATGTCGGCAAGCTCGCGTGCGGCTACGAAGCCATCGGGCATTTGGCCGAAGCCGAGGAGATCGTCCGCTCGGTGAAACAGCTCGTGCCGGGTATCGGAGCTCCGTCCGCCGGCCTCGGACATCCGAAACCCTCGACGCCAGCGCGAAAGAAGACGTCGCGCCGTCCATCACGCCGTCGCCGCTGAGTAAAATGCAAAGGCGTTCAGGGTTCAGGGTTCAGGGTTCGGCACGGTTACGGATCTTAATTAGTGCAGGTCCCACGAGAGAACCTATTGATCCTGTGCGGTTCATTTCAAATTACTCGACAGGCTATATGGGCGCTCAGCTGGCGATTCAAGCGCTCGTGCGGGGCCATCGGGTGACCGTGGTGAAGGGGCCGACGACGGAGCCGTTTCCAGCCGGTGCGCGCGTGATCGAGGTGGAAACGGCAGCCCAAATGGAGCGGGCGATGGTGCGAGAAGCGCCGCGCGCCGATCTGCTCATCATGGCGGCAGCCGTCGCCGATTTTCGGCCGGCCAAAACGGCGCGACATAAACAAGCACGGGGAGGGCAACTGGTGTTACGGCTTGAGTCCACCCCGGAGATTGTCGGGCGTCTCCCCCGGCGCGCGGGTCAGCGGATCATCGGCTTTGCCGTCGAGAGCGAGCAGGTGGTGGCGCGAGCGATGCGTAAGTTTCGCCGCAAGCATCTGGATCTCCTGCTCGCCCAGCAAGCGGATGGGCAGGGAGCCCCCTTTGGCCGCAATCGAGTTCAGGCGTGGTTGGTCGAGGGCACAGGGGCCGTGACCGCGCTTGGGAGGGTTTCCAAACCGCGTGTGGCGCGCGCGCTCCTTGACAAAGCAGAAACGCTTTGGTACGGTCGACAGCATGATTAAAAACAATCCCCGAACTAACGCAGGCTTCACCCTGATTGAGCTGCTGGTTGTCATCGCCATCATCGGCATCTTAATTGGGTTTCTTGCTCCAGGAGCCATGAAACTGCGCGAAAAGGCGCGGCGGGCCAAATGTCAGAACAATTTGAAACAGATTTACTACGCGATCTCGGCTTACCGGGATGATCATAGCGAACAGTATCCTCCGTCGCTGGATGTCCTGCATGACCAGTATCTTGACGACTTGCAAGTCTTCAAGTGCCCCTCTTCCGCGAGCCCGGTGCCTGCAGGTCCCTCTGGCGGGGATTACGAGAGATCGG
>CAYNXT010000306.1:0-1930 GCA_964401235.1 uncultured Planctomycetales bacterium | reverse complement strand
CGACAGGGCCTATTCGGATGCCTACGAGGAAATTGTTACACGCATCAACAATCGCTTGACGCAAGCCGGGGTGCCACCCTTGAGGCTGGAGGAGATCTCCCAGGAAGAGAAGGCCGCAAGCAGTGTCGCGCGCGAATACGTGGCCGATGCCTTTGGGCAGGCGCTTGTAGAAATAGCGGCGGAGCGGGAGGACCTGGTAGTCTTGGACGCGGATCTCTCTGCGGATTGCCGGCTGCGCCCATTTGAGCTGAAGTATCCCGGACGCTTCATCGAGAATGGGATCGCCGAGCAGGATATGGTCTCGATGGCAGGCGGGCTTGCGCTTCAGGGGCTCCTGCCGGTGGTCAATACCTTCGCCAGCTTCCTTGCCGCGCGGGCTAATGAGCAGATTTACAACAATGCGTGCGAGCAAAGCAAAATTATATATGTTTGTCACTACGCAGGTTTAATCCCAGCCGGGCCTGGTCAGTCCCATCAGAGCATTCGTGATATCTCGTTGTTCGGCGCTCTGCCCAATTGCGTGATTATTGAGCCATGCAACGGCTCCGAAACCCGCATGGCCCTCAGGCATTGCGTCAACGAGGAGAAGGGCAACTGTATGTTGCGGCTGGTCATCGGCCCATCTCCGCGCATCATTACGCTACCGCCAGACTATTCGTTTACGCCGGGTAAGGGTGCCGTCCTGACGGAGGGAACGGACGCTGTCTTGTTTGCCTATGGTCCCGTTATGTTGCACGAGGCCTTAGTTGCGGCGGAGACGCTTGAGGGAGAGGGCTTTCAACTGAAAGTGGTCAATATGCCCTGGCTTAATCGAGTGGACCATCAATGGTTGGGAGAGAGCGTGAGATCTAGCAGAAATGTATTCGTTTTGGACGATCATTCCCCTTGCGGAGGGTTAGGCGACTCGCTTCTGAATGCCATGGTGACTGCAGGTCTTTTGGAGGGCAGGAGATTGGAGAAGTTTGGCGTCGAAGGATATCCGGCTTGCGGCACCCCTGAGGAAGCACTGAAGTACCACAGACTGGACGGCGCCAGCTTGGCAGAACGGATCAGATCCAACTGCCCTTGAGGCGGCTTTCTGGGGAAACGACGATATGGAAGTCCTGTGCCTGATCATCGCCCGGGGCGGCTCGCAACGGGTTCCCAATAAAAACATCAAACCCCTGGCGGGACGTCCTCTCGTTGCTTATTCCATCGAAGCTGCCAAACAGTCTCGCTATGTCACCCGAATCATCGTGTCCACTGATAGCGATGCGATCGCAGAGGTTGCGATGCAAGAAGGGGCGGAGGCCCCTTTCAGAAGGCCTGCTGAGATCTCGCAGGGCCATTCCACCGAACTGGAGGCCCTGGAACATGCCTTAACCTGGCTCCGGGATCATGAAAGGTATGAGCCAGATCTTGTCGCATTGCTTCGACCGACTACACCGTTCCGCAAATCCGAGACTATTGACCGCGCAATTGAACTCCTGCTGAGCGATCCCGCAGCTCACTCCGTGCGCACCGTCAAGCTCTGCTCCGAACACCCTCACAAGATGTGGGTCATGGATGACGGGGGGCGACGCATCCGTTCATTTGTGCCCGTAGAGCAGAAGCTTTGGGAGGCTCACACCCTCTCCTATCAATTGCTGCCCACAGTCTATGTCCAAAACGCCTCCATGGATGTTTTACACGCATCCAATATCTGGAAGCTCCGATCCACTACCGGGACAGAAATCATTCCGCTCGTGATGGATGAGGTGGAGTCCATCGATATCAATTCGCCTCTGGATTTCGTACTTGCCGAGTCGGTGATGAGCCAGACTCGGAAGAAGGATAAGGTCCAGGTCCGTCAGGATTTAGTTGGGGAAGTTCTTGAGCGTTATACCCAATACCTGGCGGTTCATAGGAAATGCATCGTCTGCTCTGAGAGACGAACTGAGGCATGGGCCTC
>CAYNXT010000305.1:0-1940 GCA_964401235.1 uncultured Planctomycetales bacterium | reverse complement strand
GTGTGCACAGACGTAGTCGACATCTCTTGCGTCAAGAACCGCATCATCCAGGGCTTTCTTCATTGTTGACTTCATTCCTTCCAAGGTGGGAGTTGTCATGTGCCCTGCATCGCAAGTTAGACCCACACCGACTATCTCAGCATATCTCCTGGCACCTCTCGCCACAGCTAATTGCTCGCTCTCCAGCACAAGAACCCCACATCCTTCGCCAACAAGCATCCCCTTCCGATTCTTATCGAATGGCTGGCACCTATCAGAAGCCATCACTCCAAGCCTAGAGAAGCCGGACAAAGCCACTCTGCAGATTGGATCGGCCCCCCCAGCTATTACCGCATCCACTTGGCCCAACCGTATCATGAGCGCCCCAAGCCCAATGGCGTAATTTCCTGCAGCGCAGGCAGTAGGAACAACGTAATTTGGTCCGTCGAACCCAAATCTCCTGGCGACATTTACACTCAAAGAATTCGGGCTATACAGAGCAAGCTTCTGGACATTCCGCATTGACCCGTCGAACCTATGCAGACCAACTAGAGACTCATCTGCCCTTTCCAATACCTGGGCCTCGCCAAACGTGGTCCCCATTACCACTCCAATTCGCAGTTCCTGGCGTTCGGCGTGCCTGCAATAACCCCATAATCCTGAATCAACCAATGCTTGGTAAACTGCAAAGACCGCTAGCTGCGACGCCCTTCCATACAGCCTCATTTCGGATTCAGAAAGAACGTCACTTACCGGAAGGTCAGTAACTAGTCCTGCCCGCGACGAAACTTCAAATGACAAATGCGGGGGTAGGACCGAAAAGGCACTCTTTCCACTGCGGAGGGCCACCCAGAAGTCACCAATAGTATGACCCAGCGGGGTGGCAAGCCCAAGACCTGTGACGACTGCCTTGTGCCGCACGCTTAGTTCTCTCCCTTGGCGGATTCCACAAGCCTTTCGACTACACCAACGAAGTCGGCCAGACTCCGAATTTTTTGCGCCTCGTCATCCGGCACAGAGATACCGAAACGCTTCTCTATCGCGATCAAGATCTCTATCCTTTGCATCGAATCCATTCCATGCTTCGCTATGAGGTCATCATTCTTCGAAAAACCGCCTTCCGGTATCTTGACCACGGCGGATATTGTCCTACACAAGAACAGCTCAACTTCTTGCATCGTCCCCCCTAACCCTTCAAAAGCACAAGGGCACTATTGTGTCCCGAGATATCTGCTTGGACCACCAAAATGCCGCGCCGGTCCCTGAGACGCCCATCCCAGTCGTCGTTCTCAACAAACTTTCCGAGCGTGGCCTCTTCCAGGTTACCCTCGAAATAACCCTTTGCTATCAAAACGAGTTCTGGACCAAGCAAAGCTAGGGGATCACCCAGAATTTGCCTCAGGCATAGAAGCGGACATGTCTGCAGGCCAGTACCCAGTAGGTCACTTAGACCACCGACTAGCGCGCTTCGAGAAAACTTGTCTGGACCGGGTCCGAGGAGAACCAGGGCGATCTCAAACGGCTTTAGCTGCGCATCCTCAAGTGCCCGTGTTACCGCTGCCTTGATCAACTTTGCGCGATGCCCAAGATCTGACGGCCGCCGCGAGGAAAAGGTACTCGAGTATCCTCCCAAGCGGCAGCCGACAATCCCTTCGTCAGAACTAGGACTCCCAAGAGCAAAGACTATTGCCCCTTCTGATGGGATGAACTTCGCGGAATCCTGAACAACGACTGGCGGGGCAGCTCCGTTTGCTGATCTGGCCATCAGTCGCTCCCTCGAGAGCCCAACCAGTACCTTCTCTGAGAGAGAGTCCGTTCCACCGCAGAGCATGAAGTCAGCAAGACCATGCTTTAGAACGAGGCACGCGTACCCTAGCGCATCCAAACCAGAGTTAGTACCACTTGAGAGGGTGATGTTGGGCCCGGTTATCCCCTGAAGGATGGCAACTCTTCCAGCCGGG
>CAYNXT010000304.1:0-1946 GCA_964401235.1 uncultured Planctomycetales bacterium | reverse complement strand
CCGGCTTGCCATGCAGCGCATTATGGAACGCCTTGGTCACTCGGTAGAACGCTTCCGAGCCCTCCATTACTTCCCACCGGACGTCAAGGCCCAATCCCCGCAGCAGAGGCACCATGCGCTCAAGGATCTCCGCCACGCCACCGCCCACGCGGGTGGAGTTGACCATGACGACGCGCTTGCCTGCCAGCCGGTTCGCCAGATCGCGCAGCTCTTCCACCGTGCCACTACCGACAATCGGCTCGTAAGCTACCAAGCTAGGCATCAACCGGCGCGGCTTGATCGAGCTGCTGTCTGATCAGGGCAACAAGAATCGATCGAACCGTCTCCAACGTATGGACATAGGGGTCGAGGTGCGAAACCTGCTCTGCCAATTCCTTCAACCCAAGCTGCTCAGCCAACCAGATCGCAAAATCGTTCGTCGGACGACCGATGCGCAGCCGCGCGTCAAAGATATGGAAGTAGAGCGAGTGGATACTGACACGTTCCAAGACGTGGGCAAATTCCGCCAGGGTCGAGGCCATGTACGAGGTTGGCATGATGACATGCACCGATTTGACGAAGAAGAACTCTTCGCCTTCCGAGACGAACTTTAACCGTGCCGCCGGATGCTCGTTGAGATAGCCCTCGATCGTGCTCACGAGCGCTTCCCGCAGCCCTTGGAGGCTGGGGTATTCCATGATGTCAATGCTGGCCAGCAACTCGCCCAGTGGCTCATCTCCTAATACCTCCGCGACCCAATAGGCAAAGTCATTCGTCGGTTCAGGAGTCAGGTAATGGTGCGTGAGGAGGAAATAATGGGTGTGGTGGTAGATGCAGCTCTCGGGCACTTCCCGTAGCAGCCCAATCAGTTGAGGTAACGTTGCGGCTCTTAAGCCGGTGGCTTCTTGAAGGATCAAGCTCGTGTGAAACCTGAAGGGTGCTGTTGACTTTGGATGCGCCGCGGGTTGCGTCATTTGTGATGCGAGTTTTGCCATGTCCCTTCCAGCCGTTCTAACCACACTTCCACCTCACGGCAGTCCTTTACTCGGTACTGAGCTGTTGTGCGATGAGTGGGGCTGCCGACGACTACCGTCACCCCGCCCAGACGATTGACCACGCGAAAGGCGTCTTCATCAGTCTGGTCATCACCGAAATAGATCATGAAATGACGTGCGGGGGCTGGAGAACGTGATGTGCGTCGGAGAAGCCATACGAGCGCGTCGCCCTTATCCCAAGCGACAGGAGGGCGAACTTCAATGACTCGCTTGCCACGTGTCACCCGAATCGCGCCGTGTCTTGTGTAGGTGACAAGTTGCTCAGCAACGAGTCGCTTGAATCGCTGCTGGGCTGAGTGTGGGACTTGGCGCCAATGGAGGCTGAGCGTCAAGCTCTTCTCCTCCACCCAGGCCCCTGGGATAGGTTGTAAGGCTGTCTTGAGGCTCCGGGCGATTTGCTTGAGGAGTGGACGGCTTTTCCGAGCAACAGGATGCACATAGCGCAACTTCGGTCCTTGGAGTTCCAGCCCGTGGTTACCGGCATAGTACAGCCCGGTGACGCCAACAAGCGCTTTGAGATCGCGTAGCGCTCTGCCACTGATGAGAGCCACTGAGACCTTTGGGTGACCGACAAGCTGTTTGAGGAGACGTCTGGTGTGTTCCGGAAGATGGACCTGCGAGGGGTGGTCCGCGATCGGCACCAACGTTCCGTCCAAATCCAGAAGAAGCCATGCGCGCTTAGCTGAGACGGCTTTTCGTTGGAGCCGAGGCCATTGCGCCCCAAGCGGTCTCATCTCGCTTGAGGCGCGATAAGCGGAGCCCCACTTTCTTGTGCGGGACGCAGTCGGGCCAGCTCGCTGATGAGATTGGCAGCCCAGCGGTAGACGTTATGCTCTTGGATCATCTGACGCATGCGTTCCATCCGCGTCCGCTGCTCGTTCGGTTCCATCGTCAGGGCGAATCGAATCGCCT
>CAYNXT010000303.1:0-1949 GCA_964401235.1 uncultured Planctomycetales bacterium | reverse complement strand
TCTTCCCTCGCCCCGCGACAACGTGATGTTAGCATCTCGCGCGATCTTCAGAAGCTTGAACGGCGTTATGCTAATCTGTTCTGCAGCCTCACGAAGAGTAAACACCTCTGGCGTACCGACGATCTCCTCTCCATGAATCGCCAGGATTTTCTTCTGAATCTGCTCAGCGCGTTGCTTGGTTACACCAAGAGTGTCACCAATTTCCTGAAGCGTAGCCCGCCGTCGCATGAGGACAAGCACCAGCTTTGTACGATCGGCATCGAGATCATACCAAACAGATACTTTGCGCCATAGTGGTAACGTTTCTAGACTAAGCGGCTTACGGGGTGGCCGTGGCTGTGGCTCTAAGAGGCCGATATCGATCAGTTGATTGACACGGCTTCTCACGACAGAGGGGCGGAGGTGAAGATGACGCGCAATCTCCTCGAGTTCCTTCCCTTCCCGATACAAGAAGATGATTTCCCCTTCCTCGTCCAGCCGCCGACGTCGGCTTTCTTCGTACACAACACTGTGCACAGTCGTGTGCGAGATGTGGAGCATTTCAGCAATCTGTTTCGGCGACGTCTGTACCAGATACAGGGCCAGGATTTGGCGCTTGATGAGCTCAAAATCTACCGAAGCGGGAGCTAGGTCGTTTTTCGCTCGTGCTGTCTGTTTCGCCATTATAAAACTCCTTATGCTAGTGGCAGGACAACTCCTTGCCTTGCGCAGGGAGACTTCGTTCAAGTTGGTAAAGAACCCACTGCTGCATACCGTATACCGGAGACCGTGTCAACCTGCACCTACTGTGCAAAAAATAAAACCCCAAACTACACGGTGGCAGAATGGGGTGAGAACAGAAGAACTCCCTAGCGTTTCCTTGACGCTTGAGCCGAGACGACGCGCTGTTGGACTTTCTCCAACGATTTGATGAGCGAGCCGATCTGCTTGGCAAGGGAACGACGGTTGACCTCAGTCATTTCCGGATCCAGCTCAAGTCGTTCCAGGTTGGCGTGCAAGGAAATGATCTCGCGACTCAAATCCTTACTGCCGTAGGTAGATACTCGCGGGGGTGAAGCCGCGCGTTGGGCAAGCTTGTGCTGGGTACGTGCCTTGAGCTGAGCGGCTGTGAGTTTCTGGTGGGTGGCCATCTTGGCTGCTTCTTTTAGATCGCTCACATTCGGCAGATCCTTCAGCACCTCGGCATGCGCCATGGTGATCTTGTTGTGATCCACCAGCGTCTGCACTTCTTTGGGCAGTTCGAGGAGATCCAGCCGAGCCTGCAGGTAGGAGGTGGACTTGCCGATGCGTTCCGCCACCTCTTCCAGACGTAGGCCGAGATCTATCATGTTCTTCGTCGCCTGGCCTTCTTCGCTGGGAGTCAGATCTTCACGTTGCAGGTTTTCAATGCTCGACTCTTCCGCTGCCTCATTGTCGGACAGCTTGCGGATGATGGCAGAGATGCTCCGAAGTCCAGCTACTTTTGCTGCGCGCCACCGCCGTTCGCCGACCACCAGCTGGTACTTCTTGCCAGGGAGCGGCCGGACAGTGACGGGTTGAACGACGCCGTTCTTCTTTTTGATGGTCTGAGCGAGCTCTCGCAACGACCTTTCCTCGAAGTACTTGCGAGGTTGGAACGGACTGGGTGTGATCTGGTCGATGGGAATCTGTACGACCTGTTCTGTGTGGGCCACGCCATTTGATGACTTAGCCATGCATACCTCCTACATTTGGGGGTGAAAAGGGCTAGGGAATCAACCGAAGCACTCAATGCGGTTGAAGCAAGATGATACATAACACGGTAACACTAGTCAAGAAAAAGAGCCCACACACGAAAGTGCAGGCTCTAAGCTCATGAGCGACGGAGTCGCTTAAGCTTCTTCAGGTCAGAAAGAACAGCGGACAAGAGTTGAAGTTAGGTAGTGCACACGTGGGTAATGCAGTCACTTGTGTCAGGGTGGGGGTTGGGG
>CAYNXT010000302.1:0-1953 GCA_964401235.1 uncultured Planctomycetales bacterium | reverse complement strand
GTTTTAATACCCGGCTCAGGGTACCATAACGCCTCGGACGCGTCGAGCCGCCTCGCGGGCCTCAGCCCTTGGCGAGCCACAGGCGAGCCTTAGGGCTGAGGACAGCAGCGATGCCTTAGCCTTCGGAGATGGGTCCCTGGGCGATGGCCTCGGTGCGCAGCGTCAGCGCACCCATCCCTGTCCGCGGTGGAGGCTCATTCCAGGTTCTGCACCTGTTCGCGAATCCTCTCGATGCACCCCTTGATGTCAACGACGCATCGGGCTGCCTGTGGATCTGTGACCTTCGCCCCCATCGTGTTCGTCTCACGCATGAGCTCCTGCGCAATAAAGTCGAGTTGCTTGCCGATGGGCCGGCCGCTCCGAAGGGCCTGGCGCATATGCGTGAGGTGGCTTTCAAGACGGACGAGCTCTTCGTGGATATCCGCGTCTTTGACAAGCGCCACGACCTGCTCGAGCTGGGCGACTGAGCTCGCCGTCCCAGTCCCAAGTACGCTGAGCAGGCGTCCGCGCAGGTGTTTGCGTTGTTGCTCCAACGCCTTGGGGAGCCGCTGCTTGATGGTGCGCACGTGCTGCTCGATGGTCTGGATTTGTTTGTGAAGATCCACGGCAAGCTTTGCGCCTTCACGTTGACGCGCGCGGACCAATTCCTGGAGGGCGGCCTTGACGGTATCTCGGATGGGTTCCCAGAATCGCTCTGTCGGAAGACGCTCTTCTGCAATCGACACCGCCTGGGGCAGGGCGAGGAGATGGTCGAGCGTCACGTGCCCTTTCAATCCAAAGCGTCCCTTGAGTTCAGTCAGGGCGTTGTGGTATCGGTGCAGCAGCTTCTCATCAAACGTCACCCGCCGTTGGTCGAGCTGATTCGACTGCACCACAACAAATCCTTCAACGCGCCCGCGTCGGACGCCACTTCGAACGAGCTCTGTGACTCGCCCCTGCAACGCCGTCAGTCCATTCGGAAGCCGCTGGTCAATTTCGAGATAGCGGTGGTTCGTGCTGCGCAATTCAACGCTGACGCTGCCAATGGGCGTTTGCTTCGTCGCTCGGCCGTAGCCGGTCATGCTCTGAATTGCACCTCGCTGGCCCCGCTTCATGGTGAACCCTCGTCGATACGTTAGGAGCGCTTGGCCACTGGCCTGCGCTTTCTAGGGAAGCGCCCTCGGACGAGCTCGTGTGGTTTGAACCACAACGTAATTTCTCGCTCAGCCTCTCGAGAATCCGAGGATGCGTGGAGCACGTTCTCCATCACGCCCGTGGTCGTCATGCGGCCAAGTGAGCCTCTGAGAGAACACGGGTCCGCCTGCTCCGGGTTTGTCGCGCCCGCAACTTCCCGAACCCGGGCAATCGCCTCTGGACCCCACAAGACGAAGGCGAACACATAGTTGACCCCGTGCAGCTTGCCTTGGATGTGGTCTAAGAGCTCCTTGAAGAACGGCCGGCCTCGCAAGTCCTTGTAGTGCTCCTCCGCGAGCGGCCGGCTCACCCGCACCACTTTTGCGCCGATCACCTCTAAGCGTAACTGCTCCAGCCGTGACAAGACCGTCCCCGCGAGTCCACGCTGAATCGCATCCGGTTTGATCAGGACCAGGGTCGCCTGATCCGCCATCTACCCCGAGACCCCAAGCATCTGGAGCAGCCTCGCGAGGTCCTCTTGTGAAAAGTATTCGATGATGATGCGCCCGCCCTTTTTGCGAGCCACAAGACTGACTTTTGTGCCGAGGGCTCGACGCAGCTCAACCTCCAGCATCTTCAGCTGTGGGTCCAGTTGATGGGGCCGCCGTCTTTTGGTGCGTGCCAACGTTCCCGCGAGCGCCTCGACTTGTCGAACAGGAAGGCTTCCCCGAATGACCTGATGGTAAAGCGCGAGTTGCTTGCTGCGGTCTTCAATACTCAGCAAGGCCTTCGCGTGCCCCATCGTAATCGCCCCATCGCCTAACCCGCGGCGAATCTCCT
>CAYNXT010000301.1:0-1960 GCA_964401235.1 uncultured Planctomycetales bacterium | reverse complement strand
GTGCGCCAGTGAAGTTGGTTACTCGTGGGTGAAAGTCCCAACGGTCGAGTTAGACGGTTCACGACCGAAACACAGCATCCGGGATGAGGTCGCGAGACCGAACCACAAGCGGGATGCTGAGGGAACTGTCGGGTCGTAACGAAAGTAAACCTCATCGAATGAGCCCCGAAATGGCTAAATCCGGTAAGCCGAGCCGCTGCCTTAACGGCGAAGGCTGCCACGCAGCGTTATCAAATCGTCAACCAGGCGCTGTTGATTCCGGCGGGGTCAGCGAGGACGACACGAGAGGAAGAGTAGCCAAGGTAAGCTGGGAGAACTCTGGCCGTGAGGCGGCAACGTCTCAACCACCGATGCAAGGGGGAGTACCCTCCAAGGTCGGCAGGGCGGCCAGAGAAGTCGGAGTCCTTCGTAGTAGCGAAGAAGCTGGGGCGACCAAAACCCCGGTGGAGCGAAGGGAGGGCACTTTGGTCAACGCGAACGCAAACAGCAAGGGATCGGAAGATGGCCGGACAGCAGCCGAAAGGCTGTTTGATCGGATAACAACTCCCCCAAAGATTCAGAAGCTGCAGCGAACGCTCTATCGCAAAGCCAAGGCTGAGCCGAAGTATCGGTTCTACAGCCTCTATGGAGAACTGCTGCGCAAGGACCTGCTGGAAACAGCGATGGCTTCCGTGGCGCATAACAACGGCGCGGCTGGGGTGGATGGGCAGGAATGCGAAATCTATCTCAAAAGCGACGAAGCCTGGGACCAATGGCGCGATGCCTTGCTGGAGGAACTGCGCACCAAGAGATACCGGCCCAGTCCGGTGCGACGGGTGTACATACCGAAAGGCGAGGGCCAGAAGCGGCCCTTGGGAATACCGACAGTGAAAGATCGAGTGGTCCAGACGGCGGTGATGTTGCTGCTGCTGCCGATCCTGGAAGCTGACAGTCATCCTCACAGCTATGCGTATCGACCCAAGCGTGATGCGCATCAAGCGATGGATGCAATTAAGGCCGCCCTCTTGAGTGGACGCGTCGAGGTGATCGATGCGGATTTGAGCGGGTACTTTGATAGCATACCGCATCGGCACTTGCTGCGGGTCGTAGCCAGACGAATCAGTGACGGAGCGATTCTGAAACTGATCCGAGGCTGGTTGCGAGCACCGATAGTTGAACCCAAAAGCAAAGGCGGCAGCGGAACGGGAACCAACCTGCGCGGAACACCGCAAGGGGGAGTGGTTTCACCGCTGCTGGCAAACGCCTATCTCAATCAACTGGATTGGGAGGTAAACGAACGCTGCGAGCTAAAGCCAGTGATGGTGCGCTACGCGGACGACTTCGTCATCCTCAGTCGTCCAGGGGATGGGCCGGGTCTGATGGGCCGACTCAAAGGCTGGCTGGAACGTCGAGGTTTGGTGCTCAACGAGAAGAAAACCCGACTGGTGGATATCCGCCAGGAAGGAATCAAATTTCTCGGCTTCGCATTAAACTGGCGACAGGGACGAAGCGGGCGACATTACCCGCATGTAGAACCTCATCCCAAAAGCCTGAAGAAACTTCGAGACGGAATCCGGGAGAAACTCAATCGTGGCACGCTTTGGCGGTCTGTCGATGAGGTCGTTCCCGAACTGAATCGCAAACTCAAAGGCTGGACGGGATATTTTCACTACGGCAACAGCAGTGCGGTGATGGCCAAGGTCGATGAATACGTGCGGAACAAGTTACAGCGATGGCTGTGGCGCAAGCACGGATGCAGCTCGGCCCTTTGGTCTTCCTACACCCCAGAGGCACTCCATGAGCGGTTTGGTTTGTTCCGGATGCCGTGTCATGCGGCCTGGACACCGAAACGTTGAAGCGATGCGATCAATGGCCCTCGGAGAGCCGGATGCGGGAAAACCGCCTGTCCGGTTCGATGAGGGGCGAAGCGCGACGGTCATTGGCTCCGGCCTCTCAACCCGTCCGCTTCGCCTACTCTACT
>CAYNXT010000300.1:0-1967 GCA_964401235.1 uncultured Planctomycetales bacterium | reverse complement strand
CTGAACCCATGAGGGCGGTCGCCGGCAGAAGTGGGCTAATTTCTCCTACTTCGTTTCTCGTAGGTCTTGCTCAGGACGTAACCGCTGAAGATGACCGACACGACGCTGCCCGTCACGGTGATCGCCGTGGAGAGGTGCTCTGGATGGTTCAGCGCCGTCCAGACGCAGAGGAAGACGTAGAGGGCGAGATAAAGCGCTTATGTTGCAGATTCAGTTATGTTGTGTAGAGCTCGGTCCTCGCCGGAGAAAGCCCTTCCTAACGCAACATAAAATTAAGGAAAGATGGATTTGTCCAGTCCAGTAATATAGTTTGACGCATCAAACTATATGTGCTAACCTTCAACCGTGCTTCAAGACGACGTCCGCTTGCTCTTGGATCTCTATCCAAGGATTTTTATGGCTTGCCATCTGGAACACGTTCGAGACGTGGTTGCCGGGAGAATGCTCAGCGCTCATCAAGCAAGTATATTGGATCACTTGGATGCGGTTGAGCCGGTAGGGCTGGTGGAGTTGGCGAGGCACCTTGGTGTCACCGCATCTACGATGTCGATCCACATTGATCGCCTCGCACGCAAGGGCTACGTCTATCGTATTCAGGACAACTCGGATGGCCGACGGCTCAAATTGACCCTTACCAAGGATGGGCTCCGAATCAAGGAAACCGATAAAGTTCTTGATCCTGCCCTGGTGCGTGCGGTGATGGACCAGCTCTCGGCTGCGGAGCGCAAAGATGGCTTGCGCGGCTTGGCACTATTATCGCGCGCGGCCAATGAATTGCTGAGACTTAAGAGCGAAAAGGGGCGGGGGTTTCATAAACATCTGGATCGGAAATCCAAAAGGAGGTAGGTAAAATGAAATG
Source organism: uncultured Planctomycetales bacterium (assembly GCA_964401235.1). GTDB lineage: Bacteria > Omnitrophota > Gorgyraeia > Aquiviventales > Aquiviventaceae > CAYNXT01. The sequence continues at coordinate 1,108 of CAYNXT010000300.1, read as the reverse complement.
GTTGCTGTTGATCGCAGGCGTACTTATGGTCCTCGTCGTTGTCGTGGTGGTCGTTGGTACGATGCTGCCTCAAAAACATGTAGCCTTTAGGTCAGCTGAATTCAAGCAGTCGCCGAGCGCCATCTGGGAGGCAATTACAAAGGTGGGTGCCTTCCCATCATGGCGCAACGGTGTGAAATCCGTAGAGGAACTTTCTTCCCAAGATGGCCATCGCTCATGGCGGGAGACCAGCTCCGATGGGGCCATCACCTTTGAGGTCTTGCAGGCGGAACCGCAGCAGCTACTGGTGACCAAGATTGTCGATCGAAGTCTGCCGTTTGGGGGCTCTTGGACCTACGAGATAAGCCCTTCGGGTACCGGCAGCATACTTAAGATCACGGAAAACGGCGAGGTTTACAACGTCGTGTTCCGGTTCATGTCCCGCTTCGTCTTCGGTCATACTGCAACGATCGAGACCTACCTTAAGGCACTGGGCCGCAAATTTGGCGAAACAGTGGAGGTCCGCTAACGTGGCCGGCTACTCAAAGAGGTCGTTGGTTGACAAGCTCGGCATCAAAGAAGGTGCGCGTGTCTATATTGGCAACCCTCCCGCCGGCTACGATGTCACGTTGGGCAAACTGCCTCAGGGGACTATCCCACTGAAGAGCCTTAAGAACCCCTGCGACTTCATTCAGTTCTTCACGACTGAACGCACGCAGCTCCAGCGCGAGTTTCCCAAGCTTAAAGCGAGCCTTGCTCAAGATGGAATCCTCTGGGTATCGTGGCCGAAGGGTGCCTCCAAAATACGAACCGACCTCAACGAGAACATAGCTCGCGAGATCGGATTGGCAAACGGTTTGGTCGACGTCAAGGTCTGTGCCGTCGATGACGTCTGGTCCGGCCTGAAGTTCGTTTACCGGCTTAAGGACCGACGGCAGTCCTAAAGGAGTGGCTGCTGTAGGTTTCGCAGAAATGTCATGAGCTCTGGCTGCGTATGCCATGACCTCTGATCTTGCGGAGAAGCCACCGCGCAAGCATTGAGCGCCCTCACCTTCATCTCAAGATCAACCTCCGCACCTATCGCCCCAGCAAGGGCAGGCCCGACTCGCCCGCGGTCCTCGAGTGGACC
>CAYNXT010000299.1:0-1971 GCA_964401235.1 uncultured Planctomycetales bacterium | reverse complement strand
AAGAACCAAGGAGATATACGAATACAAAACTTCCAGCTGGAATCCTCACTCCCGGTTCTCTCGAAGGACACTCGCTCTGCTTTTTGAAAACTCCTGGTTTTACCAGCGTTGCATTAGCGCATTTGAGCACTCTCTAAGATAATTCACTAACCCAACACCTTATCACCAAGGAGGAGAGATGAGAATGAGTGCAATTAGCACTTTGGTCAGGGGGCTCGGCATTTTCTTTTGTTGTATCGGTTTAATGCACTACCTGGCTTCGCCCACTCAGGCGCAGGGAACAGGAACGATAACAGGAAGAGTGGTAAGTGCCCAGACCGGTGAGGCACTCATCGGAATCAATGTTAGGGTGATGGAAACGACGCTTGGAGCGTCGACGGATCAGAATGGAAGGTACACAATCCGAAATGTGCCTGTGGGGGTTTACACGCTGGCTTTTTCCGCGGTTGGCTACACTGCTACAGAAGTCTCGAATGTTCAGGTAGATGCCGGTGGAACAACACTTGCCGACGCAAGCCTCTCTGCGACTGCGATTCCCGTGGGCGAGACGATGGTCTATGGTGCATCTTTGCGCCCGGAGCGGGTCACGGAAGCTCCTGCAGCCGTCAATGTAATCTCACCGGAGGAGATCCAGCAGAACAGCAGTCACAGCCAGCTTCCAAGATTACTTGAAGCCCTACCTGGCGTTGACATCGTTCAAAGTGGCGTGCAGGACTTCAACGTGAACACGCGCGGCTTTAATAGCTCGCTAAATCGCCGACTTCTTGTTCTCATGGATGGCCGGGATATGGCCATTGTCCTTCTCGGCGTCCAGGAATGGAACGGACTCTCTGTTCCGCTGGAGGATTTGAGGCGAGTGGAACTTGTGCGTGGACCTGGATCAGCACTTTACGGGGCCAATGCCTATAACGGTGTCATTAATATCTTGACCCCAGCGCCGAAGGACGTACTCGGGACAAAAATCTCAATGAGCGGCGGCGAGCTCGCGACATTCCGAACCGATGTGCGGCATGCCGGACTTTCCGGAGATTGGAGCTATCGTATCAATGTAGGGGCAATTCGGACAGACACGTGGACGAAATCTCGGACCAAGACTCCCTTTGAATATCCTGGTCTCTCAGCAGAAAGCCGACCTTACGATATTGATCACCTGGCTTCCATTTACGGGTCAGCCCGCGTGGATCGGGACTTTGAGAATGGCTCCTTCCTCGCCTCCGAGGTGGGGTTCACCCAGGTAGAAAATGAGGTATTCATTACAGGTATCGGTCGGGTCCATGTGCCAAGGGCACGAAAGCCGTGGGGGAGGATCTCCTATAATTCGGAGCACTTCTTTGCTCAGATATGGGGCAGTGGCAGAAAAGCGATCGGTCCACATTATGCGCTTTCCTCAGGAGGAGAATTAAGAGAATCGTCAGAAAACGCTCAGGTTGAATTTCAGCACAATTTTAGTGCTGCCGATAATAAACTTCGGGTTGTGTGGGGTGCCTCGCACCGGTACCAGCATGAAGAAACAGAAGGAACCCTCCTAGAATCCCCACGCTATGATAACTCAAGCGGTGTGTTCGCGCAACTTGAATACAAATTCTCGGATGAGCTGAAAGCGGTAGTGGCCAGTCGCTTCGATCGCAACACACTCCACGACGCCCAGGTGTCCCCGAAGGCTGCGATTGTACTGTCGCCGACAAGAGATCATTCTTTCCGGGCAACTTTCAACCGGGCATTTCAAGTCCCCAATTATTCGGAGCTTTTCCTTCGTGTGGATGCGGCTGCTCCAACAGCGAGTCCGCGGCAGCTAGAGCTTGGCCTGGAAGGGTATTTCGCGGCTGTAAAGGCTTCTCTACCCGCAGCGTTGGTCACGCCCCTTAATCTCCCGAGCAACCTGCCGTGGGAATTTAGCCCTATAACCAGGGTCCGTGCATTAGGAAACAGAAAGCTTGAAGTCGAAAAAATCACCGGGTGGGAATTAGGCTA
>CAYNXT010000298.1:0-1981 GCA_964401235.1 uncultured Planctomycetales bacterium | reverse complement strand
GCACGTGCGGGTCCGGGTGTGCCTGGTTCGCGGTCTGCGGGCGGGTAGGACAGGCGTCACACGGGCGCGGCTCTTGCCCGGTGCAATTGAGCGTTTTAGCCAGTTCAAGCCCGAGCCGTCGTTTACCGATGCCCTCGGGCCCGATCAGCAAGTAGGCGTTGGCGAGCTGCCCGGCAGCCACGTGGGCCTGCCAGAGCCGTTTGACCGTGTCGTGTCCGATGATGTTAGACCAAGCCATTAAATAGTGACTCGTGGTTAGTGGTTAGTGATGAGTGACGAGCCAAATACCTTGAAACAATCTGCTCAATGTCCTGACGCACAAGGGCCGGGGATTGGGAGGCATCGATGACTCTGCAGCGTCGGGGGTTGCGACGGGCGAGTTGCAGATAGCCTCGACGGACGCGCTCATGAAATTGACGGGTCTTACGCTCCATCCGATCACGTGAGCGGCGAAGACGAGCAAATCCAATCCTTGTCGGCACATCCAGCACAATCGTGAGGTTCGGCATCACTCCATGGATGGCCCGTCGTCCATGCCGATCCAACCATGAGACGTTGAGTCCGCCGCCGTCCCCCTGATAGGCTACGGTCGAATCATGAAACCGGTCGCAGACCACGCACATCCCTTGCCGCAGCGCCGGAAGAATGCGTTCTTCTACGAGCTGCACCCGGCCGCCGATGAACAGCAACGCTTCCATCAGGGGCGAGAGGTTGCTTGATGTGTGCAGCAACGCCCGGCGCAGCGCTCGCCCCAGCGCAGTCGAGCCTGGATCGCGCACGTGCACGACGTGGTAACCACGACGACGCAGACGCCGCGCGAGCCATCTTCCTTGGCTTGATTTCCCCGACCCCTCCGGCCCTTCCAGCGTGAGAAATAATCCCCGTGGTCGCATCACCGAGGCAGGACGACCGGACCGTCCGGCGTATCTTCAATGCGAAGGCCTTGGAGTGCGAGTTCATTCCTGATCCGATCGGATGTGTGAAAATCTTTAGCCTGCCGTGCGGCTTCCCGCTCGTGAAGCCGACGGCTCAGCTCAGGGGTCAGCTGCACAAGCGGTAAGCGCTCAAACAGGCCGATCGTTTGCCCCAGTGTTTGCACCACCTGTGCGGACTGCCAGCGCGACTCTTCTCGCTGAAATCCGAACGCGGCCAGCTGATCCAGCGCCGCCAGCGCTCGCGGCGTATTCAAGTCATCGCGCATCGCATCGTCAAACGCCTGTTGGAACGCGACAATCTCAGGCGAGATCGACGAGGCGCGGGCGGTGCCAGACGCTCGATTGTGAGCAAATTGGATGAAGTGGTGTAATCGCTCGCAACGTACCTGCGCGGCTTTGAGATTCGCCGCCGTGTAGTCGGCCGGGCTGCGATACTGCGTGCCAAGAAAAAACATTTTAAGCGCGTCGGTCTCTCCCCCGCAGCGTTTGAGCGCATCGTCCACGGTCACGTAATTCTTCAGAGATTTTGACATTTTTTCGCCGTTGACTGTCAATAATCCGTTGTGGATCCAGGTGCGCGCGAACGGTTTGCCGACTGCGTGGGACTGGGCAATCTCGTTTTCATGGTGCGGAAACACCAGATCGACCCCTCCCCCGTGGATATCGAAGGTGTCGCCAAGATACTTGGTGCTCATGGCCGAGCATTCGATATGCCACCCCGGACGTCCCTTCCCCCAGGGGCTATTCCAGAACGGTTCATCCGGTTTGGCCGATTTCCACAGCGCGAAATCCAGCGGGTCCTGCTTCTGCTCGCCCGGTTCCACCCGCGCCCCGGCCTGCAGTTCATCAAGGGTCCGATTGGACAATTTGCCGTAGCCTTCGAACTTGCGAACGGCAAAATAGACATCCCCCTTTGCCTCGTAGGCGACGCCGTTGACCAGCAGCTTGGAGATCAAATCCGTCATATCCGGCACCACGTGTTGCGTCGCGAGCGGCTCTTCGGTCGGTGGCTCAATGCCCAGCCGCTCCAGCATCGCGTGGTAACT